>JANXXW010000442.1 GCA_025350425.1 Rhodospirillales bacterium | reverse complement strand
CATCCGCTCCCACTGGCGGTCCTTCAGCAACAACCGAATTGATGTCATCCAACGCCCCCCAAAAGGAGCTTGAAACAGATTTCAGACCGAGCCGGAATCCCAAATGTCAACGTGTTCTAAGTCTGTCTCAGCTTGTTTTGCGGAAGGCAGGCAATAATCCGTTGAGAAAATACACCACCCGTAACCTTCTTATCGTCACCACAGCAATAATTAGCATTTATGGCGATACATTCGCTCAGGGCGCCAACAACGGAACCGGCACCACGGCGACCGGCGAGATCGAAAAGGGAATTGGCTCCACACTCTCCACCACTGAGATGGGCGGCCGGCTCGAACTCCATCCACCGCGTGCACCAACGCCGTGAAGATTGCTTGGCATACCGCTTCCCGCGTCAGCGTAGATTCATCATTCTCCGGGACCGCACCTCGGGTCCAAGGCGAACAAGCCCGGTCCCCATACTGGGCGGCGCGGCGGCAACCTCAATGCTGGCTCGCATCCGTCATCCGGACGGCTTTGCGGAGTGTAACCGCCTCGTGCGCGGGATCGATATAGGCGAGGATTGCCAGCGCGATTCTCGAAAGATGCTGTGTCACGCCGCGCACTGCGGCCGACGCGTCACGCGCCTGGCAGCCGCGAAGGATACATTCGTGATCGGCTAGGATCAGTGGTTGACGATGCGGTTCGTCGCGCAGCCAGATCGCGCGGTATTGGCTGGCCCGTTCGAACAGGCTCGCGACATCGCGTTGTAGGCTGGCCGAGGCACCGCGCATGTGGATGTGGTGGAACATCCAATCGGAGCGGCGCCAAGCCGCCATATCGTTGCGTTCCCCGGCCTCCTTCATCGCGGCCATGGCGGACGCCATCGCCGCGAGATCCGCCCTGGTCATCAGCGGCAAGGTGATGGCGGTGGCCAGCGCCGACAGGAGAAGCCGGGTGGAGTAGATGAGTTCCAGTTCGTCGGCGTTCGGCGTGGCCACGCGGGAACGTTTGTTCAGTTCGGCGGTGATCAGCCCCTCTTCCTGCAACATGCGCAGAGCCTCGCGCAGCGGCGTGCGGCTTACGCCGAAGCTGCGCGCCAGATCGACCTGCGACAGTATCTGCCCGGGCGACATCTCGCCACTCATGATCGCGGCACGCAGCCGGTCCCGGACGCCCGCCACCGAGTGCCGGGCGTCGATCGGTGGCATCAAAGAGGCGGCCTCGTCACTCATGACGTGGACCATACAAGATAGGAGCTGCCTTGTTAAGTGTATGCACGAGGCGCGATTATAGGAACATCCGCTTGTGAGTATCGCAATATGTGCATACACTTTGCATGCAGTTACGTTCTCGGGAGCTCGCGTCATGGCAAAAATCTCTAGCATCCCTCCGTCGTGCCAAGTGGGCCGCCGGCATATGCTTCAGGGATCAGTGGCGCTTGCCACCGCGGCAATGGCGGCGTCGCCACGTCGGGCCAAGGCCAAGGCCCAGGCCGCACTAGGCCGATTCAAACTTGGCGTGCTGAGCGACTTTACCAGCCTGTTCTCCGCCTCGGGGGGCGAGGGCCTTGTGGTCGCTGTGCGGATGGCGGTGAAAGACTTCCAGGCGGAGCATCCCGATGCCGGCTTCGACGTCGAGGTGGTGTTCGCCGATCACCAGAACAGCCCAGACATCGGAGCGACGGCCGCGCGCCAATGGTTCGACGCGCAAGGCGTGGACGTGGCGCTCGACGTGGTCAACTCGCCGATCGCGCTCGCAGTCGGCGACATCGCACGGTCCGCCAACCGCGTCATGCTGGTTAGCGGTTCCGGCAGCACCCGGCTGACCGGCGACCAATGTTCGCCCAATACGGTGCAATGGACCTATGACACCTACTCCTACGGACACGCCATCGGCGACGTGTTGACGCGGGAGGGCGGCACGACCTGGTATTTCGTCACCGCCGATTATGGCTTCGGCCACGATCTCCAGGAGCAGACGGCCGATGCGGTGACGCGCGCCGGAGGCCGCGTGATCGGCGCCACCGCGCATCCGCTCGGCACGCAGGATTTCTCATCGTTCCTGCTCCAGGCCCAAGCCTCCGGCGCGAAGGTGGTGGGCTTAGCCAATGCCGGCGGCGATGTCGTCAACGCGGTGAAGCAGGCGGCGGAATTCGGCCTGCCGCAGACGCAGCGGATCGCGGCCATCAACGTGGGGCTAAACGACGTGTTCGCGATGTCGCTGCCGCTGGCACAGGGCCTGACGGTCGTCGAGCCGTTCTACTGGGACATGAACGAGGGCACGCGGGCCTGGACGAAGCGCTTTGTGGCACTCTACCCCAAAAACTACCCGTCGATGCACCATGCCG
>JANXXW010000439.1 GCA_025350425.1 Rhodospirillales bacterium | reverse complement strand
CGGACGTGGCATTCCAGGTGCACCCGATCGATCCGCCGCACGAGTTGATCCTGCGGTCGCTCGAACTGGTGGCCAGCCAGGTGGCGCCGGCGCTTGGCTTGGCGGTGCGCGGCGCACAGCGGGCTCATGCACAAAGCAGGGTGCACGAGCTTGTCTGACGTTATCGATCGCCTCGTGGGCATCGAACCCGGTGATCGCCTCGACATTTTGCGACAGGCGCGTCTGGTAGCGCGGGAGAACATGCAGGCGAGCTATCTCGCGTTGTTCGAGCCTGCAAACGAGGGCGATGTTACGCCGCGCGAGCGTTACGCGGTGGCGACGTTCGTCACCGGGGTGCATCGAGAGGATGCCGTGGCGCCGTTCTACGCGGAGGGATTGGCCACGCTCGATGCCGAACTTGCGGAGGCGGTCGCGGCCGAGGTGGCGGACGTCGGGACGACGGGCCCATACGGCAGTTTTCCGCCGGGTCCGCTGAGTATCGAGGATGCGCCGGGACTTCGTTTCACTGTAACGCGCCATGAGGCTCTCGGCCGGCGGATTTCAGCCGCGCTGGAACACGCGCACATGCTGGTGTTTCATCCGCGCGACGCGAGCGCCGTATGGTTGCAAGGCTTGCTGGATGCGGGTTGGTCCACGACCGGTATCGTGACGCAGTCGCAGCTTGTTGCGTTCCTGGCGTTTCAGGTCCGGGTCGTTCACGGCTTGCGGGTATTGGCCGTATCGGAGAGGAACACGTCATGACAGACGCCACCGTCTCCCATATCGGCCATGACGCCCCAGTCGCGTTCACGCAGCGGGAATTGGAGTGGCTGCCGTGGTTGGAGCCGCTGCCGGCGGAGGCGCTTACGGATCGGCACTGGGCGGGCCTGGTGGATGCATCGCGCGCGAAGTCGCCGTATTTCATGTTGCTGGCACGCGATCCGGATATTCTCGGGGCGCGGACCCGCACCGACAAGGACATATTCTATAACACCAGCGCGGGCCTGCCGCGACCGGAACGCGAATTGTCGGCGGCGGCCACGTCGCGGTTCAACGGGTGCATCTACTGCGCCTCGGTGCATGCGCGCTTCGCGTCGCATTTCTCCAAGCGGACCGAGGATGTGCAGCATCTTCTGGATGATGGCGTCGGGGTGGATATTGGCGAGCGATGGAATGCGATCGTGGCCGCGTCCGTCGCGCTGACATCCACGCCGATGTACTTTCGCGCTGCGCATATCGAGCGGCTGCGCGCGGTTGGATTGGACGACCTCTCAGTCGCGGACGTGATCAACAGCGCGGCATTCTTCAACTGGGCCAATCGGTTGATGCTGTCGCTGGGTGAACCGGACGTGCCGAAGTGATCCGACACTGAATAGCGGAGTCACGAGTCATGGCCTCATCTTTTGCCGAGCGCCTCGTTAATATCTCGATAAACTAAAAGACGCCGTGACCGAGATGCGGTCCGATGCTTTAGGATGGGATACGGCATTGTATGGTACGTGCGCCGCTGAAGGACGCAGTCAGGCACTGTGAGATCGGGCGATGCAGTATCCTTGTCGTCGCGAAGGGCCGCTTCGTGACATGGCGATCCGGGGGGTACGGCACGGTCGATATGACTGCCATAGTTTGCCGCGCCGCCGAGCTGCTGCTCACAGATACAAAGCAGGGGCTATTTGAGAGTTCCCAGGTAGGCGATCAGGTCCGCACGTTGGTCGTCGTTCTTCAGGCCAGCGTAAGGCATCATGGTCCCGGGGATCACCGCTTTGGGATTGGTCAGGTAGGGGTCCAGCTTGGCCGCGTCCCAAATGAAGTCCGCAGCCTTATTGGCCGCCGAGTAGTGGAAGCCCTCCACGACTCCGGCCTTGCGTCCGATGATGCCTGCTAGGCTGGGGCCGACGAGGTTCTTGCCCGCGATGACGGCGTGGCATGCGCTGCATTGGGTTTTGAATACTCGCAAGCCAGCGTCTGCGTCGGCTGCCTGGGCAGTGGGTGCGACGGCGAGCAATGCAGGAGCGAGAAAGGCGAAGGCGACGGCTAGACGGGGCATGGCGTTTTCCTGAAGCAATGCGGGAGATGCTTGCCTTTCGGCGCATCCGGCGCAACTATTTAGCTCAGGACGAAGAAAAGGCGAACCGACGATGATCACTTTGGACGTTAATGGCCAGAGCCATCAGGTGGACGCCAATCCGGAAACCCCGCTATTATGGGTAATCCGCGAGTGGCTGGGCATGACAGGCACGAAATACGGCTGTGGCATCGCGCAGTGCGGCGCCTGCTCCGTCCATATCGACGGGCAGGTGGTTCGATCCTGTTCGGTGCAGGTAGGCTCGATCGACAAGGCTAAGATCGTGACCATCGAGGGATTGTCGCCGGATGGGCTGAGCCATCCGGTGCAGAAGGCGTGGCTGCAGCACGAGGTGCCGCAATGCGGCTATTGCCAATCCGGGCAGATCATGGCGGCTGCGGCACTCCTGGCGCAGAACCCAAAACCGACCGACTCCGATATCAATGACGCGATGAGCAATATTTGCCGGTGCGGCACTTACAACCGCATCCGAACCGCAATCCACACCGTCGCAAGCGGTGCCGCGTGATGCGCATCGATCGTCGCCAATTCGTGGCGTCCGCCGTCGCCGGGGCGTTCTCGCTTGGGTGGAAGTTACCGGGCGCGATGGCACAATCAGCCGCCACCGCCATCACCTCCGAAGTCGGTATCTGGGCCGTGGTGCATCCCGACGATACCGTGGTTGTGCGTATCGCGCGCTCGGAGATGGGGCAGGGGACCATGACCGGACTTGCCCAGCTCGTGGCCGATGAGATGGATGCGGATTGGAGCCATGTGCGCGCCGAGTATGTGGCGCCGGAGGTCAATCTCGCGCGGAAACGGGCTTGGGGCGACATGTCCACCGGCGGGAGCCGCGGTATCCGCGCCTCGGTGGATTATGTCCGCAAGGGCGGTGCAGCCGCGCGCGCGATGCTGATCCAGGCCGCTGCCACGCGTTGGGGTGTGCCGGTCGGAGAATGCACCACCGCGTCCAGCGTGGTGACGCACACGCCGAGCAAGCGGACGCTGCGGTATGGGGAGTTGGCGGAGGCCGCAGGCAAGCTGCCGGTGCCGACTGATGTAACGGTGAAGGACCCTTCGCAGTGGAAAATCATCGGCAAGGGCGTGAAGCGGCTCGACACCGTGGACAAGCTGAGCGGGCGGCAGATTTTCGCCATCGACGTGCAACTCCCGGAGATGCTGAACGCGACCATCGCACAATCGCCGGTGTTCGGCGGCAAGCTGGTGAGCTTCGACGCAAAGGCGATCAAGGACATGCCGGGCGTGCTGCACGTGGTGGCCGTGGGCGACGACGCGGTGGCCGTGGTAGCGGACAAATTTTACAACGCGAAGATGGCGCTGGCAAAGCTGCCAATCGTCTGGGACGAAGGAGCAAACGGTAACGTTGACAGCGCCAGTATCGCCAAGTCGTTGGCGGAGGGGCTGGATGCGACCAAAGCGGGCATCGGTCTCAAACAAGGCGATGTCACGCAGGCGTTTGCGGGAGCCGCGCACAAGATCGAGGCCGTGTACAGCGCGCCGTTCCTCAATCATGCCACGCTTGAGCCGATGAACTGTACGGCGCTGTTCACTGGGAGCGGTGTCGAAATCTGGGTGGCGAGCCAGAACGGGGATGCGTCGTTGGCGGCGGCGGCCGAAGCTGGCGGGGTCAAGCTTGCGGACGTGAAAGTGAACAAGTTTAGCCTGGGCGGCGGCTTCGGCCGGCGTGGGCAGCAGGATTACACGCGGCAGGCAGTGCTGATCGCCAAGCAGGTGCCGGGTCGTCCGATCAAGCTGACATGGACCCGCGAGGAGGACATGCAGCACTGCTACTATCACCCGATCACGCAATGCAAAATGACCGGGAGCATGGACGCGCAGGGCAACGTGACCGGCATCCATATGCGGATTTCGGGACAGTCGATCCTGGCGTATCTCAGCCCGTCCTCGCTCAAGGACGGTGTCGATCCGGTGCAGTTCCAGAGCATGAACCCAGCCGAGTTTGGCTATATGGCGGTGCCGAACCTCCTGGTCGACCATGCGATGCGGAACACGCACGTGCCGGTGGGTTTCTGGCGCGGCGTGAATACCAACCAGAATACCATCTACATGGAATGCTTCATCGACGAGATGGCGGCGGCGGCGGGGAAGGACCCGCTGGAGTTCCGGCGCGCGATGATGGGGAAGAACCCGAAACATCTGGCGATCCTGAACGCGGTGGCTGAGAAGGCCGGCTGGGACAAGCCACTGGCACCCGGCGTCTACCGTGGGCTGTGCCAGAATTATGGGTACGGCAGCTACGTCGCGGCGGTCGCGGAGGTTACGGTTTCTCCAAAGGGGGAACTGAAGATCCTGCGGATCGTGGCGGGGACCGATCCCGGGTATGTCGTGAATCCCGACCAGGTGGACGCACAGGTGGACGGGTCTTTCGCGTTTGGGCTGGGTGCCTTGCTCTACAGTGAGATCACCTTGGACAAGGGGCGGGTGGTGGAGGGGAACTTCGACAGCTACCAAGTGGCGAGGATGTCCGACATGCCCCGCGTGGAAACCATCCACCGTCCGTCCGGCGGCTTCTGGGGCGGGGTTGGGGAGCCCACCATCGCAGTGGCAGCGCCGGCGGTGCTGAA
>JANXXW010000436.1 GCA_025350425.1 Rhodospirillales bacterium | reverse complement strand
ACCGCGCAGCCGCCAACGTCAGCTTCGTAGAGATCAAGTCCGACAAGGGTCACGACGCCTTCCTGCTGGACGAGCCTGACTTCCACCGCACCCTCGCGGGCTTCCTCGCCGGCTGCGCCGAGCGCGCCGGCCTTGTTGCGTGATACCAGGGCCATGAACGTCGCCATCGATCCGGTCCGCATGGTCGCCAAGAACATGCGTCTCGACCTCCGCCTCATCGCCGAAATGGTGACGCCGCACGCCCGCGTGCTCGACATCGGCTGCGGCGATGGCGCGCTGATCGGCCACCTGTATCGCACCAGGGGCTGTGACGCGCGGGGCATGGAGATCGACATGGCCGAAGTCACCCGCGCCGTCGCCCACGGCCTGCCCGTGATGCACGGCGACGCCGACAGCGACCTTTCGCAATACCCCGACGCCGCGTTCGACTTCGTCGTGCTCTCGCGCACCCTCCAGGCCGTCGAGCGTCCGCGCGAGGTGCTGCGTCAGATGCTGCGCATTGGCGAGCGCGCGATCCTCAGCTTCCCCAATTTCGGCCATTGGCAGGTCCGCTGGCAACTGCTCACTGGAGGCCGGATGCCGATGACCGGCGTGTGGGACCGTCCCTGGCACGAAACCCCCAACATCCACCCCTGCACCATCCGCGATTTCTTCATCCTCTGCGCTGAGGAAGGTTACGCCGTGGAACAATGGCTTGCGGTGGACGAGGCCGGGCAAAAGGCACCCTGGCGCCGTTCCGCCAGCCTGGCCAATTTCTTCGGCGAACAGGCCCTGTTCCAACTTCGCAAAAAGCCCGTGTGACCTGGCGCGTCACCGCGACGCGCACCGCGCTGAAAGATCGCTGGATCGACGTTCGGGCTGATACCTGTCCCCTCCCCAAGGGGGTGGTGCGCCAGTCCGGAGTGGCTGCCGGACTGCGCCGCGAGATCGCGGAGTCCGGCACCGCCAAGGCCTGAGCAATTCGCCCGAAATGGGGTTGACGGTTCCAGGCAGAGGTTCCAACCCTGGCAACCCATGAACGCTGTCTTGCCGATCACTGGCTATCTTGACCGATTCTCTCACCGACCCGGCGAAACGTTTATTGGTTACGTTTCCATCCGGGTCTCCGGTCGGTGTCGGGCAAGGTTGGTCAAGGTGGTCGGCGGTGACCCCAACCCGGCTGGCCCTGGCATGGCGTTCGAGGACCTGGCCAAGGTCTACGACCACAGTTTCAACGGGCGCCCCCAATCGATCCGTCTCGGCTCATACGGTGTTGCGCCCTCGCCCCAACGCGATCCTCAGCAGGCCTGTAGCTGGAGCATTCTGGTGTGGTCTGCGCGTCCCGGCGAACCGCGGGCGATCTTTTCAGAGGAGGATGCGCACACCTCGGTCGTCATCACGGCGGGCGCGGAGGGGGTAGGTGCGCGGCTGGCATGGCCCGGCGGGGGTTGCCACCTTCAAACGTTCAAGCCCCTGATTCCACAGTGTTGGCATCGCGTTTGGTTGGCGGTGGATCCACAAACCGGGCGTGTGCGGCTGGGCCAGGCAGCGTTCGACGACAATCCGGCGGGGATAGCCGACGCGCAAATGCACGGCCAGACGATCCGCCTGCCGTCGGGCGGCGTTGCGACAGGCACGAAAGGCGGTGTGGGACCCGGCGCCGTGTTGTTCGCGGCCGAGTGTTCGACCGAGCCCACCGGCCATTTTGACGGCAAGCTCGAAGCTCCCGCCATCCTCTCGGGTTTTCTGGAAACCTGGAGCGAGCCGGCCGAAATCCTGGCGCAATGGGACTTCTCGCGCGGCATCGAGACATTCCGGATCGAGGATATCGGGCCTCATTCGCTGCACGGCCATGTCGTCAATATGCCGACCCGCGCCATGGTCGGGTCCACTTGGTCCGGCCGGGAAATGTGCTGGCGTCACGCACCCGCCGAATATGGCGCGATCCACTTCCATTCCGGCGACCTCGAAGATTGCGGCTGGCGCAAAAGCTTCACTTGGGTGGTTCCCAAACGCTTTCGCAGCGGCGCTTACGCCATGCACATCACCTGTGGCGAAGAGGGCGGCGCAGAGGGGGGCGAGGTTGGTGAGGACTGGCTGCCACTATATGTGCTG
This sequence comes from Rhodospirillales bacterium, assembly GCA_025350425.1. Lineage (GTDB taxonomy): Bacteria > Pseudomonadota > Alphaproteobacteria > Acetobacterales > Acetobacteraceae > JANXTF01. The sequence continues at coordinate 313 of JANXXW010000436.1, read as the reverse complement.
CCGTCCCGCGAAGGCCCGTTCGCCCGCGTCGCCTTCCTCGCCTCCACCTTCACCTATCAGGCCTACGCCAACCACGCGCGCGGCAACGCCGACGCGGCTTATCGCGCGCGCGTCGCGGCCTGGGGCGCCTACCCAAATCACCCCGACGACTTTCCTGGCTACGGCCGCTCCACCTATGATCGGCACGCCGATGGCGTGGGTGTGGGCTTTTCCAGCCGCCTCCGCCCGATCCTGACGATGCGCCCGGGCTTCCTCACCTTCGACGATCCGTTCGGCTCCGGGTTACGGCATTATCCCGCCGACACCCACCTGC
>JANXXW010000401.1 GCA_025350425.1 Rhodospirillales bacterium | reverse complement strand
CGGACGTTTCAAGCCGCGCGCGATGTCCGGCCGGGTCACGACCAGCGCCCCGCCGCCGTCGCTGATGACGCAGCAATCCAGCCGGTGCAGCGGGTCGGCCACCATCGGCGAGTTCAACACATCCTCGACGGTCACCACGTCGCGCAGCATGGCGTGCGGATTGTATTGCGCGTGATGGCTGGCAGCGACCTTGATCCAGGCAAGCTGTTCGCTGGTGGTGCCGTATTCGTGCATGTGGCGCATGGCGCACATCGCGTAAAGGTTCGCGGTATTCGGCGTGAACGACGCCTCCCACACGCTGTCGGGAACGCCGGGATTTGCCGCGCGCGCGGCGGTGCCGGTCTTCTGACCCTCGCTGCGTGGCCGCCCGGCGAGAGTGATAAGGGCCACATTGCATTTGCCGGCCATGATCGCCTCGGTCGCATGGGCAACCAGCGCGATGTAGGAGCTGCCACCGATATCGGTCGAGTCGACGTGGCGGACCCGCAGGTTCATGTAGTCCACCATGCTGAGCGGACCCATGCCGGGGGCGTCGCCGGCGCAGAAATATCCGTCCACGTCGTGCTTGGAGAGACCGGCATCCTCCAGCGCGCCCCGCGCGCACTCGGCGTGCAGTTCGGCCACGGTCTTGTCCGGCGCCTTGCGCGTGGGATGCTCCCAAGCGCCGGCGATGTAGGCTTGGCCCCTGATGCTCATGCGGTATCCTGTTGCGGTTGAACCATTTGACGTGCCTCCCCAGTCGGGCCGACCATCAGGCTAGACCGGTCCGACACCGCTGTCAGCCACAGTCAAGGAGTTCTCACCCATCATGGCCGAATTGTTCGTCTGCCTCACCTTCGATCACGACAACGTCTCCGGCAGCTTAGCCCGCGACCAGACTACGCCCACATCCATCAGCCGCGGGGATTTCGGCATCGTCGCCGTGCCACGCATCCTCAAGCTGCTGGCGGGCAATGAAATCCCCAGCACCTGGTTCATTCCCGGCCACACCATCGAAAGCTATCCCTCCTGCGTCGGCGCGGTGCACCGCGCGGGCCACGAGATCGGCCATCACGGCTGGACCCACCGCATTCCCGCGACCATGTCCCCCGAGGAGGAGGAGCGCGAGTTGGTACGCGGGATAGAGACCATCGAACGCCTCACCGGCAATCGGCCGCGCGGCTATCGTTCACCCTCGTGGGACCTTTCGCCGGTCACACTCGACCTGCTGATGAAGCACGGCTTCTCCTATGACAGCAGCATGATGGGGCATGATTACTCCCCCTATCAAACCCGCAGCGGCGATGTCGTGTCGCTCCAGGAGCCGATGCAATTCGGTGCCGACATGCCGCTCGTGGAGATGCCTATAAGCTGGTCGCTCGACGATTTCCCGGTGTTCGAGTTCTCGTCCCGGCCGGCAGGTATCCTACCCGGCAACATGAACGCGCGGCTGGCGGTGGAGAACTGGATCAACGAGTTCCGCTACATGAAGAAGCACGAAAGCTGGGGCGTGCTGACCTACACCTTCCATCCTCATGTGATTGGGCGCGGGCATCGCATGTTTATGCTGGAGCACATGATCGAAGTGCTGAAGCTGGAAGGCGCGCAGTTCGTGACGATGGAGACGGCGCTGGGCGAATACCGCGCACGTTATCCCAACGGTGTGAGCCTGCGCGGAAAGTAAATCAGTCTAAGAACCAATCTCGTCATGCCCGGGCATCCACGCCTGATTTCCGTAACAGACAAAGGCGTGGATACCGAACCTTCGCGGGCGTGACTGGATTGGGCGGGTTTCGAACTAACCCACTCCTTGCTCCAGCCATCCCATGCTCGATTCCGGCACGCAATCGGTGGTCCGCAGATAGGGCTTTATGTCCAGCAAGGGCGTCCCGTTCCGGCAATCCAGAAACCGTATGACCAATCTCCCTGGCGACTCGAAGCCCTCGAACGCCACCACGGTCATGCCGATCGGGTTGGGCCGCCAGGGTGCCCGCGTGGCGAACACGCCGCGCTCCCGGTCATCGAACGGAGGCGTGAACCTGAGGCGTGGCGCAGCCGCCTGGTCCAGCAGCGTGAGCAGGATGAGGTGCGAAAAGCCCTCCAGCGAGGATAGTCCTGGAATGAACTCGGGCAGCACGACCGCATGACACAAAGGCGGGTTCTCGGGCTGGCGTCCGTTGCGCGGGCATTCGGCGAGGGTGGCCCAGGGTGTCTCGACATGACCGATCGGGATCACGGCGTCACCTCGCCAACTCGCCCTCGTCCCGGAGCATCCCGACCGCGCCCCTGAACGCCGTCACCGTCTCGTCCACATCCGCGTCGGTGTGCGTGGCCGACAGGAAGCCACCGATCCGCCCGTTCACATCCACGCCATGCACCAGCAACGCCAGCCGCAGCCGCCGCAGCAATTCCTCAGGCTGCGCCTTCAACTCCGTCATGTCGAACGCGTGTGCATCGAACGCCAACGGATCGATCGCCCGGCCCTTCGCGTTCATAAACAGGTGGAAGCCCGAGGACGTGCCGTAAATAGCCCAGCCTACGCCCTCCCGCGCCAGCATCTCGTTCATTTTCGCGCGAAAAACCTCCGCCATATCGGCCGCCCGGTCGCACGCGTCGGTTTCCGCCAGGATACCAAGTGCTGCGATACCAGCCGCCGCCGAAACCGGGTTCGCGTTGTAGGTTCCGGGGTGCCCGATCTTCTCCCGTCCCAGCCGCTTGGTCTGGGCGAAATCCAGCAGATCGAGAATGTCGCGTCGTCCCGCCACCGCAGCCCCAGGCATCCCGCCGGCCACAATCTTGGCGAACGTCGAAAGATCCGGCTGCACCCCGAACGCCACCTGCGCGCCGCCGGACGACACCCGAAATCCCGTCACCACCTCATCGAGGATGAGCAGCACCCCGGCTGCCTCCGTCACGCGTCGCAATCCATGCAGGAACTCTGGCCGCAGCGGAACCTGCCCGAAGCTCGCTCCGGTCGGCTCCAGTATCACCGCGGCCACATCATGCTCGCGCAACGCCGTCTCCACCGCCGCGAGGTCGCCTGGTGCCACCACCACGGCCTTCTCCGCCACCCCGGCCAGGACGCCCGGTGTCGGCGACCCGTCGAAATGGCTCGAATATCCGCTCGTCATATGATCATGCCAGCCGTGGAAATGGCCGCGGAACCGCACCAGTGCTTCGCGCCCGGTGAACGCCCGAGCCAGCCGCACCGCCATCAGCGTGGCCTCGGTGCCGGACGAGGTGAACCGCACCCGCTCCGC
>JANXXW010000492.1 GCA_025350425.1 Rhodospirillales bacterium | reverse complement strand
CCGACGGTGCCGGTCGCGGCCAACGCCACATCGCCAGTACCGCCGTTGGCGATCACAGCGCCTGACACCGTCAGCCCGGAGTAGGTGGACAGAGCCAGATTGCCCGTGGTGGTGGCGAATCCAGCCAGATTCTGGATCGTGTTGCCGGTGTTCGATAACCCCAATGAGCCAGCTTGGCCGCTCAGCGTGGCGACCGCCAGTGGGCCGCCCTGGGTCACGGCGCCGCTCGCAAGCAGCGTCAGGGCGCTGTAGCCATTGCCGAAGAGGTCAATCGTTTCGCCGGTCTGACCCAGAACGATGTTGCGCGCGGCGGGAGCGTTGGTCGCATCGAGGGTGCCGATACGCAGCGTCGTGGCTGATGTCTGTGCCAGTTCCTGCGCGGTCAGCACCACGTCCGTGCCAGTGGTGAACGGCGTCAGCACGATGGTGCCGCCGGGCGCGCTCAGTGTCTTGGACGTTGCCGTGTCGATCAGGCCGGGCAGCGTCAGCAAATCCGTCTGCAACGTGATTGTCCGCCCCGCCTTCACCGAAACACCGCCAGGCGACGACTGCGATCCGATCGTCAGCGGAACACTGTCCGCCAACGTGAAGTCTCCAGTGTCGCCGGTGACGGCGAACGCGGTGACCCCGTTGGCCGCCGCTGCGACGGCGTTTGTTCGCGACGTAAGCGAAACGGAGGTCGCGTTGCCCTCCAACTGGCCGGTGGTGACCGTTCCGGCTGTCTGGATCAGCGGACCCGCCGAGTTTATTGTCAGTATGGGGGCCGACACGTCGGCGCCCAACGCGACCCCGCCGATACCGGCGGTCAAAGACAAGCTTTGCGTGGCCGTCACCGTGCCCGCGGTGCTCAAAGTAGCGCCAGCCGTGAGCGCAACCCCCTGGCTACCAGATATCGTTGCACCGACGCCGACGACCATGCTGCCGCCTGCGCCGAGGGTCAGGGCGCCGCTGGAGGTGACCGCCCCGAGGATGGTCAGGTCGCCGCTGGTAGTGAACGCGCCACTGGCGACCGTAAGGCCGGTGATGCTCGCGACCAAGTTGCCGGCGTCGTTCAATGTCAGCGAAGCAGCTCGGCCGCCAAGGCCGTTCACCTTCAAAGGCCCATTCTGCGAGACCGTGCCCGCCGTATCGAGGGTCAGGGCGGAAAACCCGCCATGCGCCTGGAGATCTATCACCGCGACCAGTCCGTCGCTCGGCTGCCCAAGCACGATCGTGCCGCTGAAACCCGGACCGCCCAGGCGCAGGACGCCAGCACTGACGAGGTCCAGCTCGGCTGCGCTGACTGCCAGGACACCGGTCGGCACAAAGGAGGGTGTCAGCACGATGCCACGATCGGAGGTGAGGGGCGTCAGAGCGATCGTTCCGCTTGGCGCGGTAAGTGCCAGGACGCCCGTCGCGCTGACAATAGTCAGATTGTCCGTCGCCAGAGAGACTGTCTGGCCGGTCGGAACGCTCAGGCCGGCCCCGCCGCTGGTGGTCGATCCGATCGTGAGCGCGGCAGTGTCGACCAGAGAGAAGCCGCCACCCGTCACAGTGAACGGCGCGATAGACCCGATTTGTTGGATCGAGTTGGCGCCGGTGGTCAGCGCCACGGATGCCGCAGTGCCATGCATCTCCTGCGTGACTATCTGACCACTCGCGGTCTGAGTCAGCGCGCCCGACGTGGAGATGCCCAGCGAACCGATTGTTGTCACCAAGCCGCTGATGGTGATGCCGCCCGTGCCGGCACCCAGGACGATGTCGCCAGCCGCTTCAATGTTACCAGCCGAGACCGTGCCGAGGATGGCCAGGGTTCCCGCCGATGTGGCGCCTGGCACGGAGGCGGACGCGGCGAACATGCTCAGTGTGTTGCCCACCGTGACGGAGACGGTCACTCCGGCGTTGACGGTCAGATCGTTGCCGGCATCAAGCCGCAGCGTCCCGTTGTAATTGAGCGAACTCGCCACCGTCAGGTTGTGTGTCGCCTGGAGATCGACCGTGCCGGTCAGGGCCTGGATCTGGGTGGGCGTGACGTAGGCGTCGGTGCCCGTGCCGCCGTCGCCGCTGGCTATGTTCGGGTTCGTTGCACCGGGAACGATGTTGTTGACGCCCGTCGCCGAAATCGTCAGGTCGCGTGGGTCGAGCAGGATGGTGCCGGAAGCGCCGTGGAGGGCGGATGTGTCGGCGGTGCCGGTGAGGCTGAAGCCAAGCTCGCCCGACATCTCGATAAGGCCGCCGTCACCGCCCGCCTTGCCGCCACGAGCGCTCAGGGCGCCGTCCATACTGGTGTGCTGGGTGCTGAGCACCGTGACGCGGCCACCGTTGCCGGATTCGGTCGCGTCGGCCGAGATGCGCGCGCCACTGGCGATGAGGGTTCGCGCGGAGGTTCCGGCTGGCGCGGCGCCAGTGCCGGCGCCAGTGCCGCGGGCGCGCGCCAGGGTGGTGCCGATGGCGATCGTGCCGCCGCCGGCGCGGCCGTTGGCGGTGATGTGGCCGGTGGGCGCGATCAACGTGGTGTCGCTGCCGGCCACCGCGATCTCGCCGCCGAGATGTCCGTCCACCGACATCCGGCCCTCGATGATGACGGAGCCGCCGGTCCCGGCGACCTCGATGCGGCCGGTCCTGCCGCCGACGGTGTCGGCGTGGATGTGCCCGCCCGCGCGGACCAGGGTCTGCACCACGCCGTCCACAGCCGTCGCGGTTAATTGCACGAGGCCGCCATCAGCGGCGATGATGCCGGTGTTTGTGACAAGCGCGCTGACCGCCTTGCCGTCCGCGCCAAGGGGCACCTGGACGACCTGCTTGGTCACGTCGATCGAGACCAGGCCGTCGCCGTACATGTCGAGGGTGTGGGCGGCCGCGCCGGCCAGGATCACCTGGCCGAGCCGCGCGGTGATCACACCGGAATTGGCCACGGAAGGCGCCACCAGCGCCGCCAGCCCGGTTTGTGCGACCGTGATGGCGCCGCGGTTGTCTACCCGTGCGTTCGGCTTGGCGGCACGGTCGAACACCATCTTGCCGGCCATGAAGTTTTGGTTCGAGATGTCGGCCGCGCTGACGATCACGCTCTGCGCATTGACCTGTGCGCCCTGATAGAACGTCACCCCCGAACGGTTGGTAAGCACGATCTGACCGTTGGCGGTGATCCGCCCCGCGATCGCCGAGGGATCGCCGCCGGTCACCCGGTTCAACGTCACCGAGGTGCTGCCGGGCTGCTGGAACGTGACACTCTGGTTGCTGCCGACGTCGAAGCCACGCCAGTCGATCGCCGCACGGTTGGTGGACTGGGTGATGGTTGTCGCGGTGGCAGTCCGGCCGATCGATGCCGAGCCGGCGACGACCTCGCCGCCCGTCGGCCGCGCGTTCGGCGCCGGCTGCGCCATGGCCGGCGCGGCCAGCGCCAGCCCGACCACGGCCTGCAACGCAGTGCTTCGCAACAGTGCCGCCCGATTCAGCCGGCGATGGGTCATCACGGGGCGCATGGTCGTTGCTACCTTATTAAAACCGGGCCAGGACACGCCAATAGACCGCATCCGCCTTGAGCGGCTTCACCACGCCTACCGTGCCGACCGGCAGGCGCGTGTTGCGGACCACGCCTTCGATGTCGAATTCGGTATACGGGGTAATGTTGACCCGGCTGCCGATCCCCTCCGACGATATCCTCGTGTTGGGGTCGGACTTCTGGTTCTCCCAGGTCTCGCCCCGGTCGTAGAAGGCGTAGAACTGCGCCGTAACCGGGATCGGATAGCTGAAGGCAGACAGGTCGATGCCGGTGTTGAGCCGAAGCTCCAGCGACCCGGCAAGCGCGTTATCGCCGCTGACTTCGCCCGAGTAGAAGCCCCGGTTGATCTCGCTGCCACCCAGGAAGAACTTTTCCGCCGGGGGCAGCACGCCATGGCTGCCCTGGCCTACAATGCGCGCGTTGAGCGCCACGCTAGATCCACTCCATGGCACGAACAGGGTCTGCGTGCGGGAGATCTCGAACGCGACCTTGGTGAAGTCGATCCGTTCGTTCAGCCGCCCCGGCGTCGGGTTGTGGTTGCCGGTGCCGCCCAGGCCGGGCACACCCTGCGAGACGCGCAGGCTGGCGAAGTTGACCCCCGGGCGCATGTCCCCGGCCAAGCCATCCTCGATCGCGTATTCCGCGCCCACGCGCACGATCCGCAAGGAGTCGCGGCTGGCGCGGTCCGGCTGACTATCGACGCCGCTGTTGGTGCGGATTTCAGATTCCAACGCGTCGAGGCTCGCGAGCAGATTGAGCGTTTGCTGACGGGCCCGGATCAACGGGTAGATGGCAACGGCGCCGAACGTGGTCGTGAAGCCGTTATAGCCTATGCTACGGAAGAAGCCCGACGGCTGGGCCTTGCCGTAGCCGCCATAGATGCGGACCTTGAGACCCGATCCGCCGACGAAGAACTCGCTGGAGGCCTGGCCGAAATTCTGAGTGCCGCCGTTGGTGTGATAGATCGATAACTCGGTTCTCTCACCGAGTTGCGTCAGGCTGTTGATATCGACGATCGACAGGGTTTCCACCGGTCCGGTCTGTCGGAAGGCGCGGTTGTCCGCCGTGACGAGGCCGTTGACCGTCTGCCGCGCGACCTGCGCCACTAGGGTCAGCGCGCCAGGATCATTCAGGGAGGGTTGCAGCACAGCGTGCAGCGTGACGCCCGGAATATCCTGCGCCAGCAACAGCCACCGCTCCAGCGTATCGTTGTCGATCGGCTGGCGCTCGGTCAGGTGGTTGAGGAAACGCAGCACCTGCACGCCGGCCGGGCCGATGTCGCCTTCGAGCTTCACCTCGGCGATGCGTCCCTCGATGACGTTGAAGCGGAGGTCGCCGCCGGGGCTGACATTGGCGGTCACCGTCGTCAGCACGAAGCCTTCGCCGCGATACAGCGTGAGTAGCGCCGCACGCGCGGCCTCGATCCTCGCGACGGGAATGGACGGTCCGACCAGCCCCGCCGTCAGCCCGTTCAGCTTGTCCGGCGGAAACGCCGTGGCACCGGCCACCACCACAGCGCGAATGGGGATATCGACCGCGGGCACGGCACTCGGGGTGGCCGGCAAGGTGAGATCGGTGCCGGGCGCCACCCGCGGCGGCAAAGATGGAAGGATGCGCGGGATCGGCGATCCCTGCGGCACGACGTTGCCGGTGAACGGCGCATCTGGCCGTTGCGCCAGCGAGACCGCCGGCAGCATAGCCGTAATGGCGAGGATGCCCAGGCGCGAAAACCAGGATCGGCAGATACGGCGCCGGTAATCGGAATGCAGGGGCTTCACGCTTTCGCTTTACAAAGACATGTCGGTTACCTACCGCTCCAGACATATCGATGTCACCGGGTATTTAAATCGGTCAAGAAAACTTTTGTTTTGATGAAGTGTTCAGGGTGGTTTTGATCCGCCCTTAGACACCTTCGTTGCGGATCATATTTCCCACAACGCGCGCGTGAAGAACCTGCACTTTATCCGTTGCCATTCTCCGCTTTTGGTGCCGGTGCTCGCCGAAGCTGGGCAATCATTGGTCCTCGCCTGTGGCTGCGCCGTGCTGGCCCGGGACATGATCGCCGTCGCGGTCGCCGAGGATACCCTGCCACCATCCCGGTATCTGGCGGGATGGGTATTTATTCTGAGAAATATCGCGAGTCATTATCTAGACGGCGTTATTACGCACGGGCTATTATCGCCGGCAAAACAAGGTATTTCAGCTGGCACTCAAAGCATATTTCCGCATCGTCAGTTTGGTATTCGGCGCAGGCATGGCGGCGTCGGTCGGCTTGGCGGCGGTTCCCAGCCAAGCGCAGGTGGCGTTGGTGATCGGTAATTCCGCTTACACGGCGCTGCCCACGCTGCCGGCCTGCGAGATGTCGGCCAATCTCGCAACGGCGGCGCTCACCCGCGCCGGGTTCCGGGTTTCAAAGCAGCTTAACCCGAGCAACGCACGCATGGGCGCCGCGATTGCGGCGCTGGGCGACGACGTCGCAGCAAGCCCCGCCATCCCGGCGGTCATCTATATCTGTGGCTACGTCGCGGCCTATGCGGACCGGCTGTTCCTGTTGCCGGTCGAATCGAAGCTGGAGCGCGATACCGACGTGCTGACCCAGGGCATCGTCGCGCGCCTGCTGATGTCGTCCGCGATGGCGGCGCCCAACGGCGCGACACTGGTGCTCATGGATGTCGCGCCACGGCCAGGGACGGACATGGCGGCGGTCGGGGCCATGGTCAGGCCGACCGACCTTGCCCATGTCGGCTTTGCGGCGGCGGAGATCTCGCCCACCGGCGACCAGATTGCGGCGCCCATGGCCACGGCGCTGGCCGACATGCTCCGCGCCGGCACCGTGGAACTGGTGGCGGCGCTAGCTCAACTGCCGACGAACCCTGGGCTTGCAAAGGCAAGGCTGCTGGCGGTGCGGCCACCGGCCAATGCCTCATGGCTGCTGGGCAAGCCCCTGCCGCCACCCAACCCGATGATATCCGGGTCCGGGCCGGCGGTCGTGGTGCCGACCTCCATCCCCGCGCGGCCGCTCGCCGAACTCAATCAGGCCGATCGGCGCCGGCTGCAATTGGCGCTGCAACGGCTGGGCTACTTCCAGGGCCACGTCACCGGCCGGTTCGGCGCGGACACCGAGGCCGCGATACGCCTGATGCAGCGCGAGTCCGGCGCGCAAGCGACCGGCCAACTCACCGTGGACCAGACCGCCCGTCTTCTCGACCACTAGGCGAACAAACCAGGAGACGTATCGATGGGCTTACGGATGAAATTCAACCTGGTGCTCCTGGCTGGCTTGCTCGTAGGTATGGCCCTGGCAAGCACGCTTCTCTACCGCCTGATCTACGACGACGCCCAGCATGACATCCTCGCGCAGGCGTCGATCATGGACGCTCAGGCGGATGCGATCAGCCGCTACACCGCCGACGAGATCGCGCCCCTCGTGGCAGGCCAGTTCGCGCGGCGCTTTCTGCCCCAATCCATCCCAGCCTGGGCGGCGCAGACGAATTTTCGCACCGTGCAGGCTCATATGCCCGACTACAGCTTCCGCACCGTTGTGCTGAACCCGACCAATCCCGCCGACCTGCCCGACGAATGGCAGCGCGTAATCGTCGAGCGGATGCGCAATGACGCGAACCTCAAGACACTGGTTTCGGAACGCGACACACCGGCCGGTCGGATTCTGTCGATGTCCAAGCCGATCATCATCACGGACCAGGCCTGCCTCGCCTGTCATTCCACCCCGGACCAGGCGCCGGCCTCGATGATCGATCTCTACGGCACGAAGAACGGGTTCGACTGGAAACTGAACGAGGTGTTGGGCGCGCGGATCGTCTCAGTGCCGATGGCGGTGCCGCTGAACCAGGCCTGGGCGACCTTCAGCGCCGTCCTGATCTGGCTTGCCGCCGTGTTCCTTGTCGTGCTCGTGCTAATGAACCTGCTGCTGCAATTCGTCATCATCCGCCCGGTCCGTCGCATCGCCGCCAGCGCCAACGAGGTCAGCCTCGGCAACATGGACGCGCCCGAATACGTGGTGCGCGGCAAGGACGAGATCGCCTCACTCGCCGACTCCTTTAACCGGATGCGGCGCAGTCTTGCGAACGCCTTCAAGATGCTGGGCGAGTGATCCTGGCCGGCGCATGACGTGAGCGGGACCCGTCCGACCGACCCCACGCATATCGGCCGTTACCAAATCGAGGCGACGCTCGGACGCGGCGCGATGGGTGTGGTTTATGCCGCGCACGATCCGGTCATCGACCGCAAGGTGGCGATTAAGCTCGTGCGTGCCGATCTGCTCGAAGGCGGCGACCGGGCCGACTATGTCGCGCGTTTCCAGCAGGAGGCACGCGCGGCCGGACGATGCGCCCATCCCAACATCGTAGGCGTCTACGATTTCGCGCTGCACGACGGCAATCCCTATATCGCGATGGAGTTCATCGAGGGCATCGCGCTCAGCCAAGTCGATCAGGAACACCACACACTGACGATCCGGCAAGCCATCGACATCGTGGCGCAGGCGCTGGACGGATTGGGCGCCGCGCACGCGCTGGGCGTGATCCACCGTGACATCAAACCGGCCAACATCATGCTCGCTGATAACGGGCGGGTGAAGGTCACGGATTTTGGCATCTCGCGGATCGAAAGCTCGTCGATGACCGGGGCCGGCGCGATCGTGGGAACACCAAGCTATATGTCGCCCGAGCAATGCCGGGGCGACACGGTGGACGCACGCAGCGATATCTTCTCCACCGGAGTGGTGCTGTACGAACTGGTCACCGGGCATAAGCCGTTCGTCGGCAAGACCCAGCACGAGGTCTGGCGCAAACTGCTGGACGAGGAGCCGGTCGATCCAGCATCTTTGAAGCCGGACGCACCGGAACACCTGCACGCCACGATTCGCCGCGCCTTGGCGAAAAGGCCGGAAGCTCGGTTCGCGACTGCCATGGAGATGGCAACGGCGTTGCGCGGCACGGCCGCAATGGCGGACTCCGACCGGACCGTAATCGCCGCCCGCGCCCCGTCGGCCGGGCTCGATCTGGACGGCTCCACCATCAGCGCCATCGAGCGGCAACTCGCGCGCTACGTCGGTCCGATCGCCGGGTATCTGGTGCGTAATGCCGCGCGGAAATCCGACAGTGTGGAGACGCTACGAAAAACACTCGCCTCGGCCATAGACAAAGCCGAGAACCGGGCTCGGTTCAGCGACGACGTCCAGGCGAGCCTCAACCATGGCGCCACACAAAGTATCGTGAGACCAGCCGCCATAATTCTTGCCGAGGCCGACCTGGAACTTGCGCGGCAGATACTGACCCGCCATCTCGGCCCGGTCGCGCGCGTCCTGGTAAAACGCGCGGCGGTGAACTGCGACGGGGCGGCCGAACTATGGCGCCGTCTCGCCGAACACATCGACCAGCCGAAGGAGCGCGCCGAATTCATGCGCCAAATGCCCCGGTGAAGGGGTGCAGCAGGTTGACGATTACCGCTTGATGCGGTTTCCCAGAATGTAGTCGAACAGGCCGATGAGGGTGCGGCGAGCGGCACCGCCAGAGCAGCGGCCGTTCGTCCCAGCTTGCCGCTTCGGCGTCTCCAAGCCCACGGGTTTTCTGATCGAGCCGCAGATTATGCAGCAACAGGCGCTTCCGACAGCAGGTGACGAATCACTGCATCCTGATCGGCCGCCGGCTTGGCCACCGGCGTTTCAGGGCTCGTTTTCCTCCTGGCGCAGGAGTGCCTCGTCGATCTGGTTCAGGAGCAGCGGAAAGTCCACCGGCTTCGGATGGTAGTCGTCGCATCCGGCCGCCAACGCCTTTTCGCGATCGCCGGCCATCGCGTGCGCCGTGAGGGCGATGATCGGGAGCTTGTTCGCCTGTTCCCGCAACGTGAGCGCGACAGTCCAGCCGTCCATCACCGGCAGGTCCATGTCGAGCAGAATGATATCGGGGACCTCCGCCACAACCTGGCTCAAGGCCTGCTTGCCGTCATGGGCCAACGCCACTTCGAAGCCGCGCCGCCGCAAACGCCGCGACAGAAAGTCCCAGAGTTCTTCGTGGTCCTCGACCAGCAGTATTTTGGTCATGCTCTCCTCGCAATCACGGGATCGTAGGCGCGCGTGCTACCCGTGGCTGAAAGCCTCGTTTAGTATCATGGTTTGCCCTGCGATCAGGAACCCTAGATGTGATGCGGCCAAGCTCCGACACCACCACTGAGATTAGGCAATCACCTGGGCGATCGCTGCTATCGACGCTGAATGCCAGCGCAGTCGTGATCGCGGCGTTGTATTTCGGCCGTGAATTGTTGGTCCCGATGGTGCTGGCCTCGCTTCTGGCTTTCGTGCTGGCACCCGCCTGCAAGCTGCTGCAACGTATTCGGCTGCCGAGGGTGTTGGCGGTGCTGGTGGCCGTGGTGCTCGCCTTCGCGATCATCGGCGGCATCGGCATGATCGTGGGGCGGCAGGCGGCGATGCTCGGTGACAGCCTGCCGAGCTACGAGGCCACGGTGATGACGAAGTGGACGGCGCTCAGCACTGGCAACGGAGTGCTGCACCGGCTGACTGGCGGACTTTCCAATCCGCTCTTGCCACCCGGCGACGCCAACGCCAAGCCGGGGGCCAGTCCCGTCGCGGCACTAGGCCTGGATTTCGGGTCATCCGGCCTTTCGCTGGCGCGCACCCTGGCGGCCCCGTTGCTGGGGCCGGTCGCCACCGCCGGTGTCGTGCTCGTGTTCACCATCTTCATCCTGCTCTACAGCGAGGACCTGCGGGACCGGCTGGTGCGCCTGGTCGGGCGGCGC
>JANXXW010000372.1 GCA_025350425.1 Rhodospirillales bacterium | reverse complement strand
CCGGACAGCCCGGCCAGAGCGCCGGAGATAGCGTAAACGGAGAAGATTACCTTGCGCGTACCGACGCCACTGGTGCGTGCGCTGCGTTCGTTGCCGCCAGTGGCATAGACGTAGCGGCCATAGGTGGTGAAGCGCAGCACGGCCCAGGCGATCAGCGCCGCCGCTGCGAACAGCACCACCGGCACCGGCACGCCGACGATGAAGCCCTGGCCGATCTGGAGGAAGCCGGGCGCCAGATGCGGCACCGGCATGCCGTCGTTTGCGATGAATGTGAGGCCGCGCGCCACACTCAGCATGCCCAGGGTCGCTACGAACGGCGGCACGCGCAGCCGGGCCACCAATGCACCATTGATCATGCCAAGCCCGAGCCCGGCACCCAAGCCGACGGCTATCGCAGTCCACGCGCTGCCTGGATTGGCACCGGTGACGAAGGACGCGCCCAGGATGCCACACACGGCCAGCAGGGAGCCCACAGAAAGATCGATGCCGCCCGTCAGGATCACAAAGGTCTGGCCGACCGCGAGGATGCCGTTGATGCTGGCCTGGCGCAGCACGTTGAGGATGTTAAGCCAAGTCAGAAAATACGGGTTGAGCAGGCTCAGCCCGAAGCAAAGCACAACGAACGCGATGACAATGCCGTAGCGGGACAGCACGTGTCCGACCGCAAGTCGCGAGCGCGACAGGCCTAGGCCGGGCAGCTGCAGCTCGCTCACGACGCGAGCTGCATGAGACGTTCCTGCGACGCGTCCGCCCGGTCCACAACGCCCGCCAGCCGGCCGCGGCGGAACACGGCGATGCGGTCGCTCATGCCCAGCACTTCCGGCAGTTCGGACGACACCATGATGGCGCAGCGCCCGTCCGCCACGAAGCGCGACAGGAACGCGTACACCTCCCGCTTGGCGCCCTCGTCCACGCCGCGGGTCGGCTCGTCGCACAGCAGGATGCGCGGCTCGGTGCCAAGGCAGCGGGCGAGCACGACCTTCTGCTGGTTGCCGCCGCTGAGGCTCTGCACGGGCGCATCAATGGAACGCGCCTTGATGCGGAACAGCTCCATCATGCGGTCCACCTGCGCACGCTCCCGACCCTCGGCGATCACTGGACCGCGGGACAGGCGCGGCAGGCAAGACAGGGTGACGTTCTCGCGCACCGACCCGGTCATCACGAGGCCGCTCGCCTTGCGGTCCTCCGTCACCATCGCCATGCCAGCGTCCAGCGCGTCGGCTGGGCGGCTGATGCGGACCGGCTGGCCGTCGATGCGGATTTCGCCGGAGTTGAGCGGTGCCAAGCCATACACCGCCTCCAGGAACTCGCTGCGGCCCGCGCCCATTAACCCGTAGAGGCCAAGCACCTCGCCCCGGCGGACGTTGAGCGAGATGTCCTCGAACCAGCCGTCCCGGCCAAGCCCCCGCATATCCAGCATCACTGGCCCGTCCGGGGTGGGGTGGGTGCGGAACTCATCGCGTAGCTCGGCACCGAGGATGAGGCGCACGAGGCCGCGCCGGTCGATGTCGGCGATCCGTCCCGTGGCCACGAAGCCGCCGTCTCTGAATACGGTGTAGTCGTCGGCGATAGTGAAAATCTCGGCCAGCCGATGGCTCACGTAGATCACGCCCACACCGTGAGACGTCAGCGTGCGGATGGCAGCGAACAGAGTCTCGGTTTCCGCCTCACCGATCGCCGAGGTGGGCTCGTCCATGATGAGGACCGTGCTCTCGTGGCTGATCGCCTTAGCGATCTCGACAAGCTGGGTCTGCGCGAGGCTCAGGCTTCGCATGGGCGCTGTAGGCTCGATACGGAAATTCAGCCGGGCCAGCAATTCGGCTGCGCGGCGGTTGAGCGCGCGGCCGTCCACGATACAGCCCAGCCGGCGCGGCTCGCGGCCAAGATACAGGTTTTCAGCTACCGTCATGTCCGGAATGGGTGACAGCTCTTGCGTAATGATCGCCAGCCCGCCTGCCAGCGCCTGGGCCGGCGTGGCGAAGTGCACGTCCTGGCCGCGTATGGCGACGCTGCCGGAGTCGCGGCGAAGCAGACCCATGAGGATGTTGAGGAAGGTGCTTTTCCCCGCGCCGTTGCCGCCGCATAACGCGTGGACCGTGCCGGGGCGAAGCAGAAGCCGGCCGTCGCGCAGCGCCGGGACGCCTGCGAAGCTCTTGACCACGCCCTCAGCCTCCAGCAGTGGCTCTACGTTTATTATCCTCTCCCCCCGTCTTTCGCCCTGACCGGACGAAAGTGAATTAGTGTCCAGAAGCTGAAAGATACCGCCTAGCGTGTCAAGGCGGGCTGGGTTCGGCCAGGCAATCATTTGAACGGGTCGAGGCGTTCTATTCGAGTTTGAAGTTTGCTTCACAGGAGACCTCTCGTTGAAGAGGTTTCCTGATCTCTTGTCTTTCGCTGATCGGGCATTTCGCTGCCCTGCAAGACCCTCGTCAATCCTGAAAAGTGCTCTTTCCCCTGTCGGAGGTGCTGTTATTGGTTCGTGCGGCAGCTTGGGCAGGGGTAGAGGGCTTCGTCGAGATCAGGTGCTGGGAGCTACACAGAAAGCCGGAATAACCCGGCATGGCTACACGACCAACCGATCACCGCCCCGAGCTTGCCAATATTCACGCCTTTACCGAGATCTGGAGTGCGCCCCTGCCGGTCGTGTTGATGCTCGAACTGCACGGGGCTGAGAAAGCCCGATGTGAAATATAGACGTTTTGCGTTGTAAACGTCGTCGATGAAGCGAGGAAGGTCGGCAGTGACGTCCTCTAACCTTTCCGGCCAGGAACTCTTTAGCAACCTGCCACTTGAACGTGGGAGTATGGAGACGATCCTTCGCCATAGCTCCCATTCTCCGGAAGCGCAGCAACAGAGGCGCACTTCAGAATCTGGAAGATTTTGTGCGCTGTTTTATAGCGGCGGGTCTTTATCCACTTTCGCCAAAGGTGCCGGCAGCGCCCAAAAGTTGGTCGCGGCGTAAAGCTCGTCCGCATAAAAGGACGAAGCATCCAGACTCGTGGCATCGCCGGCGAAGCGCCCTAACCGTGCCGCACATTCGAAAAAGCCCGGCGCCGGCATGCCTCCCCGCGCCTTGCTGATGACCATGGCCGCGATGAAGGGGCGGTTAGCCGCCGCGTCCTCGGCCATAAGCTGCTCCAACGCCTCCGTGACTTGATGAATGGTGTTCGGAGGTGAAAGCAGCAGCGCTCTGGCCGCTTCCTGATAGGTGATTGGTAAGCGCAGTGCGGCGAGCGCTTGAAGATGGGCTCGAAGCCGGCGAGCGAGAGTTTCAGGCGTATTGTCCTCGACGGTCGCCATTTCGGCAACTCCCCAAGCTGTTGCAGTCATGAACTGCTCCTATCGAAAACGTCCAGCCTCAAGCGATCGATGTTCACTGGCAAGGCTTTGGAAATGGGCGCGATGGAGATCGCTGCCCCTGGAACAGAGCTCATCGCCGTGCGACTCCGGTGACAGAGTCCGTCGTCGTGATGGGCTTGCCCTGAACGAAGTTGATGCAGAGAACTTCGAGTTTCTCAAAAAGACGCGACTCGCTCACGAACCCGCACGCATGGGGTGCCTGCCCCACTCGCCGTCCCGTTCCGTTGCGTGGCGGCCCCGACGATACCATGGCTAGCCACCCCAGTTTTACGAACTAGCGACACGATCGGTTCGTGATAATTTTAGATTAGATCCGCAGATTGAAGGCGATCGATATCCGCGCCTGTTGGCCGCGGTATGCGCGAACTTGATGGTGCAGCCATGAGGGGAAAAGGAAAAGCAGGCCGGGCCGTGGCATTATGGTTTCGGTGGTGCCGGCCGAAAGGCCGCCCAGACCGGCAAAGGCGAGTGTGGGGGCCAGCATCGCCGGTGCAGAGCCGCGCGGGTCAAGCATCTCGAACGCTCCGCCCAGCGCAGAGTCATCCACGCATCCGCCATCATCAACATAGTAGGTGCCGGACCAGAACGACCCTGGGTGATAGTGGCAAAAATTACTGTCTCCGGGCCCGTTTACATTGGCCCAGGCCGTGATGACCCACGCGGGTTGGACCGCCTTGCCAGTCCGGTCGCAGGTCATGTGATTGGCGACGGCGCGGGCCATGTCGATGACTTCGGCAGCACGGGGGCCGCCCCACTCCAGCAGATCCCGGCCCGAATGCCAGCCACCCGCGTTGGAGGCCGCCATGCCTTCCGTTGTCCGCTGCCTCTCCAGGATCAACCGCCGCAACTCCGCATTGCGGGCTGGGGCGTCTGGCGTATCGACAGCCGCGACCGGGGTTGGAAACAGGTTACGTGTCGCAATACTCAGCTTGACCGCCATGACCGTGTCCTGTGTGCGTTCGAATAAACTATGTTCGAAATCGCGCCTCGTTGGTAGTAAGACTTAGTTCCGTAGCGAACGAGCACAACGAATGACCCCTCCCGTACTCCTCGTTTCCAATGCCCCTGTCCGCCGGGCTGCAATCGTGGATCTGATTACCCAACGCGGCTTCATGACGGTGGAGTTGCTTGCGGACCGGTTCAAGGTCACGCAGCAGACCATCCGCCGGGATGTGAACGCGCTTTATGGTGAAGGCCGGATTAATCGGTATCACGGCGGCGCCGGGCCGGCGCTGGGCGGGCGCAATGTCGGTTATTCCGCCCGTAAGGTACTTTTTCTCGAAGAAAAGCGGCGGATTGCCAAGCTGGCCGCGGCACAAATCCCGCACGGTGCCTCGGTCATCCTCAACATCGGCACGACGACCGAGGAGGTTGCCCGGGCGCTGATCAATCACCGTAATCTGCGCGTGATCACCAATAATTTGCACGTGGCACACGTCATGTCCGAATCGGAGGATTGCGAGATTATTCTGGCGGGCGGGCTGGTGCGGAAGCAGGACGGCGGCATCCTGGGCGAGGCGACGCTGGATATGATCGATCAGTTTCGCGCCGATTATGCCGTGATGGGTATCAGCGGCATCGACCTCGATGGGACCTTGCTCGACTATGACTACCAGGAGGTCCGGGTCTCACAGGCGATCCTCCGCAATGCGCGCCGAGTGTTTCTTACGACCGATCATTCGAAATTCGGCCGCCCGGCGATGGTTCGCATGGGCGCGATCCGGGACGTAGACGCCTTGTTCACGGACGCCGCCCCGCCCCAGGCACTGCTCGAATTGCTGGAGGCGGCCGGCGTGGAACTCCACATCGCCCCCGAGAGTTAAATTTCCCATTGCGAACTGTCCATGTTCGCATGTAGCGTGCAATGTAAGAAAACGAACAGGGGAAGCGTCATCTCGGCACTGATTGACATGCTTGTGGTCGGCGGCGGAATTAACGGCACTGGCATCGCCCGGGATGCCGCAGGGCGCGGGTTGTCGGTCGTGTTGGTCGAACAGCATGATCTCGCGAGTGGTACGTCATCAGTCTCAAGCAAGCTGATCCATGGCGGATTAAGATATCTCGAGTATTACGAATTTCGTTTAGTCCGCGAAGCATTGCTGGAGCGGGAGCGGCTACTAGCCATAGCGCCGCACATCATTTGGCCGATGGATTTCGTCCTACCGCATGACCCGAGCGTGCGGCCGGCATGGCTCGTGCGCCTCGGCCTGTTCATTTACGATCACCTTGCGCGACGGAAGCGCTTGCCCTCCACGCGCACGGTTCGGCTCGACCAGCATCCGGTCGGTAAAGCGCTGCTGCCGGGCTTCAAGCGTGCCTTCATTTACGCCGATTGCTGGGTCGAGGATTCCCGCTTGGTGGCGCTGAACGCAAGGGATGCCGCCGATCATGGCGCACAGATCCTCACCCGCACACGACTGGTGCACGCGGATCGCCGGGAAGATCACTGGTCGTGCGAACTGCTTCACGGTGACGGCCAGACCGAGACCGTTCTTGCCCGCACTCTGGTCAATGCCGCCGGCCCCTGGGTCAGCCAAGTCCTCAACCAATCACTGGGAGTGAACGGTGGCAAGCAGGTCCGGCTCATCAAGGGCAGCCACATCGTGCTGCCTCGCCTGCATGACGGGGCCGAGGCATATATTCTGCAGAATAC
>JANXXW010000312.1 GCA_025350425.1 Rhodospirillales bacterium | reverse complement strand
ATGATGCCGTGGATTGCCAAGAACAAGCTGGTGGACAAAACCACGAGCTGAACTCGAGCCACCGTCATGCGCGGGCTTAGCTGCGCATGACGGACATCACCTGCCGTGCCGTGCTTCCGTTACCGCAGCCTGCAACTCGGCAAGATCGACTGCCCCGGCGATCATCTTGCCGCCGATGATGTAGGCCGGCGTTCCATCGATATGAAGTTTCTGGCCCAGGGCCAGATTGGCGGCGATGCGGGCCTGTATGTCGGGCGCCGCCATGTCGCGTTGCAGTCGGTCCCAATCAAGGCCAACGCCCGCCGCCGCCGCCTGTAGCCGGGCCATGTCGATCTCGGGCGGTCCTGCCATCAGCACGTCGTGCAGCCGGAAATAACCGTCCTGCTTCTGGGCTGCCAGCAACGCGCGGGCGCCGAGCACGCTGGGCGGTCCCAGGATCGGCAAGTCCTTATAGACCACGCGCAGGTCTGGCTCCCGCTTCAGCAGATCGGCCAATACCGGCAACATGCGACGGCAATACGGGCAGCGCACGTCGTAGAACTCGACCAGCGTCACGTCGCCGTGCGGATTGCCTGCGACCGGATCGCTGCTCTCCTGGACCAGCGCGGTGCCAAGCAGCGCGATGGCCGTGCGGGTGGCTTCCTCCTCGTGCTGGGTTTCCTGCCGCTGCATGGCAGCGATGGCGTCGCGTAGCAGCGTGGGATCGGTCCGCAATGCGTCCCGCATGATCGTCACGATCTCGCCCCGTTGCGCCGGGGTGAATGCCGGGATGGGCTGCTGGGCCGCCGCGCCCCAACTGAACCCCACCGCGAACAGCAACGCCAGAGCATATTTCATTCGGAATGCCTCGTTCGGTTTTGCCCAGGACCGGGCATGACGATACGGCGCGCGACCCTGGCCCGCTCCGGTAGTCTCTACTTCTTCACGGCGGTTACGGCAAAAAACACGGCTTTCCGCCTGCGCCCACCAGCGCCAATGTTGTTATTATAACGTAACAGCTATGGTTTGACATAACAGGTGAATATCAAACTGAACCACGATCATCCGCCAACGTCGGTTGCCGGTCCCGGCGAACGAGTTTATGGCAGCCGGCTTGCCGTCCACGGCCTCGTGGCGGTCGCGGATTTGCAGGGGAACGAGACGTCATGGGCCGAAGCCTAGCCGAACGCGGCACCGCCGTCATGCTTGCCTTGGCCCTTACCCAGTCCCTTGCGGGCTGCGGTGCCGTCGGTGCCGTCAGCGATGACCTATTTGGCGCGGCTCCGGCTGAAGGCGTGCCCGGCAACGTGGCGGGCTTCCTTGGCGGCGTGGTGGCCGACGAGCCGCGCGCGGCACTTGCAGGGCGCGAGGTGCTCTCGGGCGGTGGCACCGCCGCCGATGCGGCCGTCGCCATAGGCTTCACCCTGGCCGTCACCCTTCCCTCCCGTGCCGGCCTTGGCGGCGGCGGCGCATGCCTGGCGTACGCCACCTCGCGCGATAGTATCAACCAAGGCATACCGGAGGCGGTGCTATTTCCGGCCCTGGCCGCTGGTGGCGGGGGCGATCGGCCCTCCGCGCTGCCTATGATGGCGCGCGGCATGTTCGCGCTGCATTCGCGCTACGGCAAACGTCCGTTCGAGACCCTGATCGCGCCGGCCGAGCAGATGGCGCGTTTCGGCGTTCCGGTTTCGCGCGCCTTCGCCCGCGACCTCGCGCTGGTCGCCGGGCCGCTGGCCGCCGACCCCGGCGCTCGCTCCGTGTTCTTTCGTAATGGCCAGCCGTTAGCCGAAGGCGAAACCCTGGTCCAAGGCGACCTCGGTGGCACCATCGCCTCGCTGCGTACGGCTGGAGTGGGCGACCTCTACCAAGGCGCTCTTGCCCGCAAGTTGGTGGACGGCACTCCGAGCGCCGGTGGCAACATGGCGGCCGACGCATTGCGATCGGCGCTCCCAAAGGTCGCGCAGCCCTTGATCGTGCGCGGACCGGGAGGGCTCAGCATTGCGTTCCTGCCTCCGCCGATCGACGGAGGTCTGGCGGCGGCAGGCGCCTACCTGGTGCTCCAGCAAGACCCGGCCTCCATCGACGCGGCCAACGCGCAGGCGCTGGGCCTGGCCGCCCAGTGGCGCCAAGGCGCGCTGACCATCGGCACCGATCCGGCCGTGTCCCTCGCCAAACCGGCGCCGCCGGCCACCCTGCCATCTCTGCCGGCATCGACCACCTTCGCAACCCTGGATCGCGAGGGCAACGCGGTGGTGTGTGCGATGACCATGAACAACCTGTTCGGCACCGGACGCGTAGCCCCCGCCACCGGCATGGTGATGGCCGCATCCCCCGCCGCCGTGCCGCCACCGCTGCTGTCGGCGGCCATCGCCTGGAACCGCAACGTACGATCCTTCCGCGCCGCCGTCGGCGGTTCCGGCCAGTCGGGCGCGCCATTGGCGACCGCGTTCGCGCTGACCCAGGCGCTGGCCGATCGCGGCCAGGTGCCCAAGGCGATGTCCAACCCGGTGCCAGATCCGGGCCGCGCCAATGTGATCGAGTGCAACCGGCTGCTGCCGAGCGAGGAAGGCTCCTGCGCCTGGGCCACCGACCCACGCGGCGCCGGCCTCGCCATCGGCAGCAACTGATCCCGGCGCCATGCCACTCAAGATAGGCCGAGGGGCGTCGGCCCCCCCGTTCATGGTCATGGACGTGATCGCCGCCGCCAACGCCCGCCAGGCCGCGCTGCCCCCCGGCGCGCCAAAGATCATCCGTATGGAGGTGGGCCAGCCCGGTACCGGCGCTCCCGCAGGCGCACGCGCGGCGGCGGAGGCGGCCCTGCGTGGCGGCGACGCGCTTGGTTATACCGAGGCATTCGGCCGCCCATCGCTCCGCGCCCGCATCGCGCGGCATTATCGGGACTGGTATGGCCTGGACTTGCCTCCAGCGCGCCTCGCGGTCACGGTCGGCGCGTCGGGCGCGTTTCCGCTGGCGTTCCTCGCGGCGTTCGAACCGGGCGACCGCGTGGCGATGGCGGCCCCGTTCTACCCGCCCTACGTCAACATCCTAACGGCTCTCGGTATTATACCCGAGATCATCGAGACCGGCCCGGAAACGCGCTTCCAGCCCAGCGTCGCGGCG
>JANXXW010000299.1 GCA_025350425.1 Rhodospirillales bacterium | reverse complement strand
GCTCCCGCGCGATACAACTGCGCCGCATGGTCCGCGTCGCGCGCGCGGGCGACCACGAGAAGGTCGGCGCGTTCGGCGCGGGCGGATGCCACGAGAAATTGGACGGCGCGAGGGTCGTTCATGGTGACGATGATGGCATCGGCAGTGTCGAGGTGCAGGCGGCGGAGCAGGGCCAGGCTGGTCACGTCGCCGTAGAACACCGGGCGGCCTTGGCGGCGTTGCCGGGCCACGTGGTCGGCGTCGCTGTCGATGGCGACGTAGGAGATGCGGTGGACGTCCAGCATGGCCGCGACGGTCTCGCCCACGCGGCCGAAGCCGGCGATCAAAGCGCGGGGGTGGCCGGCTTCGGCCAGGTGGGTATCGAGTGCCGGGTCGATCTCGGGGGCGGGCGATGCGCGCTGGGCGATGCGGTCGCCCACGCGGGCCAGCAGCGGGGTCAAGACCATAGTGAGCGCAATGGCGACGAGGGCCTGGGCGGCGGCTCCGCGAGAGAGGAAGCCCTCGGGCACGGCGATAGCAAGGATGACGAACCCGAACTCGCCGCCGGGGGAGAGCAGGAGGGCGGCCTGGGTGGCAGTGGGCCAGGATAGGCCAAAGGCGCGGGCGGCGGGGGCGGTCCCGGCGAGCTTGAGGGTCAGCATGGCGGCGACCGCGCCCAGCACCGGCCAGGGGTGGGCCACGACGAGGCCGAGATCGAGTCCCAGACCGACGGAGATCAAAAATACGCCGATGAGCAGACCCTTGAACGGGTCCACGGTCACTTCGATCTGGCGGCCGTATTCGGTGCCGGCGAGCAGCAACCCGCCGATCAGGGCACCCAGAGCCATGGACAGGCCGGCGGCCTCGGTGGCCAGAGCGGAGGCGATCACCACCAGCAGGCAGGCCGCCATGAACAGTTCGGGGCTCCGGGTCCGCGCGACGCTGCGGAACAGGGGTCGCAGGGCGAGGCGTCCGAACGCCACGAGGGCTAAGACAGCCGCCCCCGCCTGCCCGACGATGACGGCGAACGCGCCCAGGCTCGAACTGGCCGCGCGCGGAGCCGCGAGGCTGAGCGCGAACAGGATCGGGACCACGGCGATGTCCTGGAACAACAGGATGGCAAAGCTGGCGCGGCCCAGCCGGGAGCCGCCCTGCCCGCTTTCCTCCAGGACCTGCAACACGATGGCTGTGGAGGACATGGCGGCTGCCAGCGCCAGCACGATGGCTGCGCGGAGCGGTATGTCCGCAAGCAGCGCCACGCCGGTCAGGAGCGCTGTGCAGACCAGCAGTTGCAGCGCGCCCAGGCCGAACACCAGCCCGCGCAGTCGCCAGAGCCGCTCGAACGATAATTCCAGGCCGATCATGAACATCAGCAACACGACGCCGAGTTGCGCGATGGGCTGGATGGCGTCGGGGTCCGCGATGGTGACGAAGCGGAGCCAAGGCATGGCCGCCACCTCCCGCCCCGCGCCGAACGGCCCCACCACGATGCCGACCAGCATGAAGCCGAGTACGGGGCTGACGCGGAAACGGTGGAACAGCGGGATCACGACGCCAGCGGCGGCCAAAACGATCAGTGCGTCCTTGAAGGCCGCGTTGCCGGCGACCGCGTCCATCTATCCGGCGCGAACGGGAGGCAACTCCAGCAACGCCGCCCGCAACTCGTGCCAGCTCGCTTCGTCGGAGGTGCAGAGCAGGCCGCCTCCGGTGACGGTCGGCCGGTACGGCGTGCCGTCGAACTGAGCCGAGAATCCACCGGCCTCCTGGTGCAGCAGCCAGCCGGGTGCGTGGTCCCAGGGCATCAGACGGTTGAACATCAGGAAGTTGCAATGGCCTGCCGCGAGCATTCGGTACTGGTGGGCGGCGCAGCGGTAATCCCACGCGGCGGCCACACGGGGCAGATTGCAGCACACGGTATGGCGCAAATCGGGCGGCAGGTAGCGCCAGGATGCAGCGCCGCTCATCCGGTCCACAGAAACCGGCGATGCCACGCGCAGATCATGGCTGGTGCCGTCACGGGTCGCCATCCAGGCGCCCTCACCGCGCAACGCGAACGCGGTATCGTCACCCACGGGGTCGTGGATCACGGAAGCGACGATCTCGCCGCCGATGATCACCGCCGCCATCACGCCGAACAGCGGCAGGCCGGCGGCGTAGTTGGAAGTGCCGTCCACGGGGTCAACCACGAAAGCGAGATCGGCGTCGCGCAAGCCTTCCAGCAGCGAGGGATCGGCGGAGGCGGCTTCCTCACCCACCACGACGCAACCGGGGAAGATGCGCCCCAGGCCCTGCGTGATCATCCGCTCGGCCGCCTCGTCGGCAGCGGTCACGAGGTCGAGTGGGCCGGATTTGGTGCGGATGTCTGCTGCTTCGAGCCGGCGGAAGCGAGGCATGATCTCAGCACGGGCGGCGGCTTGCAGCAGGAGCGCGACCTCGGCGAGATCACGCTGGCCAAAGCTTATCATCGCTCGAACCGCGCCCGGTCGGCCGCGAGCAGGCGGACGCTGACATGGACGATCTCGTCTCGGTCCTCGCGGCCGATCACCTCGCCGTGATCGTACAGCCAGGACAGCTTGGCGCCGTCCGTGCTGGGGATGTCATATTCCACCAACTGCATTCCCGCGGCGATACGGGCGTCGACGGAGTCGTTTAACGTCGCCAGCCCCTCGCCAGTGATGGCGGACACGGCGACGCAGCCGTCACGCACGGTGACCGCGTCGACACCTCCCATGAGGTCGGCCTTGTTCAGCACCTCGATGCTGCGCGAGGGCCAGTCCGCGTCGAGCGTTCCGTCCGACACCATGCCGTCGAGCACCGCGATCACGTCGGCGCGCTGGGCCATGCTGTCGGTATGGGATGCGTCGCGGACATGCATGATGACATCGGCCTCCGCCACCTCTTCCAGCGTGGCGCGGAAGGCGGCCACAAGTTCGGTGGGGAGGTCGCTGATGAAGCCCACTGTGTCCGACAGGATGATCCGCCGCCCCGACGGCAACCGCATCCCGCGCATGGTCGGGTCCAGGGTGGCGAACAACTGATCGCGCGCCGCCACCTCGGCCCCGGTCAGCGCGTTGAACAGGGTGGATTTGCCGGCGTTGGTGTAGCCGACCAACGCGACCACCGGGAACGGCACGCGTCGCCGCGCAGTCCGATGCAGCCCGCGCGTGCGCCGCACCTGTTCCAGTTCCCGCTTCAGCTTGACGATGCGGTCACCGATCAGCCGGCGGTCGGCTTCGATCTGGGTCTCGCCCGGACCGCCGAGGAAGCCGAAGCCGCCGCGTTGGCGCTCAAGATGGGTCCAGGACCGCACGAGGCGGCTGCGCTGGTATTCGAGATGTGCCAGCTCGACCTGGAGGCTGCCTTCCTTGGTCGCGGCGCGCTCGCCGAAAATGTCCAGAATGAGCCCGGTACGGTCAATGACTTTGCAGGACCACGCCTTTTCAAGATTGCGCTGCTGCACCGGGCTGAGTTGGGCATCAAGGATCGCGACCTCGACCGCCTGCTCCGTCATCAGCCCGCCCTGTGCCTCCACCTGCCCCTCACCCAACAGGGTCGCAGGACGGATGCGGAGAGGCAGAATGGCGGTGTGAACCACCACCAAACCGATGGACGCGGCCAAGCCGACAGCCTCGGCCAACCGCGCCTCGGTTGCTCGGGAGAAATCGTTGACGGCTCGGTCATGCCGTCCCCAGGGAAGGATAACCGCGGCGCGGGTCGGCGCGTCGCGGCTCTCGTCAGCTTTCTTCGACAGCGGCGCTCTCCCGCGGGGCCATAGTCAAGGTGGTTGAGGACGGTTCGGCCTTGACGCCATCAAATAGTTGGATCGGCGCGCCCGGCATGACAGTGCTGATGGCGTGCTTGTATACCAGCTGCGTATGGCCGTCCCGACGCAGCAGGACGGAGAAATTGTCGAACCAGGTAATGATGCCCTGAAGTTTGACGCCGTTGACCAGGAACACGGTCACCGGGGTCTTGCCTTTGCGCACATGGTTCAGGAACACATCCTGAACGTTCTGCGACTCTTTATTTGCCACGACAGTTATCCTTCTGCTTCGTCGTTGATCGGTCGGACGCGGCAGCGAATGGGCGTGGCTCGTCCATGCCGCATCCATAGTTTAGCTTCAGCCGCCCCGGCGCAAGCGCCGAGACTTACGCTGCATTGCAACATAACCCCGATGGCGCAAACAATGATAGACATTCCAGGATCGAGATCAGGCGACACCCGCCTAGGATGCGCCGGGCAGGGATTCGGGTGCGAAGTCGGAGGTATCCGCGAGTGACGCATCCCACAGCCTGACGCCGCCTGTGATGCCGGCTTCGTTCGAGACGATGCGGCTGCGCAGCGGCAGCTCGAACGTGATGTGCTTGGCGTTGCCGCCGCCGATATGCAGTTCGTCGAACGCGACCAGTGTTTCCAGCCCGGCGATCACCCGGCGCACGCGCTTGTTCCATTGCTTCTTGCCCACGTCTTCCAGCGCGCCTTCGCCGACATACTCGTCGTAGCTCATGTCGTTACGCGCGATGTGCTGGCCAAGCTCGATCTGTGGCGAAAGACGGCCTTCGCGGAACAGGGCAAATCCCATGCCGGTTCCCAGCGTGATGACGCATTCCAGGCCGTGCCCCTGGATAACGCCCAGGCCCTGCACGGTCGCATCGTTCAGCAGCCGTGTGGGCTTGCCCACGCGGTGCTCGATTTCGGCGGCCAGCGGATAATTGCGCCATGCCTCCGAGCCCAGGTTCGGCGCCGTGAGCACATGCCCACGTCGGATCATGCCGGGGAAGCCGATGGACACCCGGTCGAACGCGCCGAGTTGGCTGATCAGGCCATCCAGCGCGAGCAGCACGGATACCGGCGGCGCCGGCTTCGGGGTGGCGGTCCGCACCGGGCCGTGAAGCACGGCGCCGGTTTCACTCAGGATGCCGCATTTCAGGCGGGAGCCGCCGATGTCGATGGCCAGCGTCAGCGTCTGGGGCACGGGTGACGCCGAGGCGCTCGGTGGTTCCGGTATCGTGCTGCTCATCGAATTTCGTCTCCCATTGAGATCAAGCTGCCTGTGGTCGTCCGTACGCGCAACCTCGGACAGCCCCTTGCTGGACACCCGCCAACGCGGCGGCCACGTTGGCGGCTGCAACACTCGGAGTAGCCATGCTGTTCGACTTCACGACACTCGCGGCCCAGGACCGCTACAAACTCATGGTTTCCACCATCGTGCCTCGCCCGATCGCCTGGGTGGTGACACAGGACCTGGACGGGCGCGTGAACGCCGCGCCCTACTCGTTCTTCAATGCCTTCGCCAATGAACCTCCCGTGGTGATGATCGGCATCGGCGGCCGCAAGCCGGGCGATGCGAAAGACACCGGCAACAACATCCGCGAGACTGACGAGTTCGTGGTCAACCTTGTATCCGAGGAGACCGCTCAGGCGATGAACGTCACCGCCATAGATTTCCCGCACGACGTGGACGAGTTGGTCCAGGCCGGCCTCACGACCATCCCGAGCACCAAGGTGAAACCGCCCCGCATCGCGGAAAGCCCGGTCGCGTTCGAGTGCGAGCGGATGATGGCGATTGAGCTGAATCATGATCGGACGCTGATCCTGGGCCGGGTCGTGGCAATGCACGTGCGCGACGACGCGGTGATGAACCCGGAGCGCTGCTACATCGATACGCCGAAGCTCAACCTGATCGGCCGGATGCACGGCGCCGGCGGTTATGTCCGCACCACCGACCGCTTTGAGATGCCGCGTATCAAGTTGGAGGATTGGGTGGTGCGCGAATAACGGAACGATAGCCACGAAACGCTAGGCCGGCACGTTTTCCACCAGCCGCATCAGCGTCTCCAACTGATCCGCCTCCGCCGCCGGCTTGTCCTGGCGGAGGCGGGCGACGCGAGGGAAGCGGAGGGCCACGCCGGATTTGTGGCGGTTGGAAAGTTGGGCGGCGTCGAAGGCGATCTCAATCACGAAGGTTTTCTCCACCTCGCGCACCGGCCCGAAGACCCGACGGTATGGTTTCGGATCCAGCGATCCAGCATGTTGAGTTCCTGGTCGGTGAAGCCCGAATAGGCCTTGCCCACGGGCACCAATTCCTCCTGCCCATCCTCGCGCTGGCGCCAGAGGCCGAATGTATAGTCGCTGTAATACGAGCTACGCTTGCCGTGGCCGCGCTGGGCATACATCAGCACAGCGTCGATGGTGAGCGGATCGCGCTTCCACTTCCACCACTGGCCCTTGGGGCGACCCGGCACGTAGGCGCTGTCGCCCCGCTTCAACATCAGGCCCTCTATGGACGCCGCCCGCGTGCCATCGCGCAAGGTCGAGAGTTCCTCGATGCTGGCGAACGGGATCATTACCGATAGTTCCATCAGCGCAGGGCGGGTGCGGGCGAACCACGCCTCCAGGCGGCGGCGGCGCTCGTCGAACGGCAGGGTCCGGAGATCCTCGGCGCCCTCGAACAGCAGATCGTAGAGCCTGACCCGGACGGGGAAGTCCTTCAGCATCTTGGCGCCGACCACCTTGCGGTTGAGGCGTTGCTGGAGGTCGGCGAAAGGCGCGATCTCGCCGTCGCGGATCACCAGAAGCTCGCCATCGAGCACGGCGTGAAAGTCCATCGCCTCGACTATTTCAGGAAAGCCGCCGGAGATATCGTCGGCGCCGCGCGAATACAGGCGGCGACCGCCGAGGCTGGCCACGAGTTGGGCACGGATGCCGTCCCATTTCCA
>JANXXW010000260.1 GCA_025350425.1 Rhodospirillales bacterium | reverse complement strand
TCCTGCCCGAACACGCCGAGATCGACGGCGGTGGGTGCCCAGCGCCCAGGACGGAGGCGGTAGTATGACGCGGGCGACGGCGCTGTGATGGCGACCATCGCCGGAAGGTGATGCAGCAGCCCGGCGGTGAAGTGTTCGGCAACAGTTGAGAGGCCATGCGCGCGGCGTGCGTCATACGTCGCGGGCTCACCCGCCGCATCGAGCAGGCTCCAATGGATGTGGGTACCGTTGCCGACGCCGTCGGGTTCGACCATGGGCGCCAGGATCGCGCGATGTCCGAGCCGGGCCGCGACGGCGCGCGCCAACTCCCGTACCAACACCGCCTCGTCGGCGCCGCGCATGCCCTTCGCGGGGCCGGCGGTCACCTCGAACTGGCGCGGCCCGTATTCGGAAAGAAAGGAATCCGGCGCGATGCCTGTCCCGCGCATGGCGGCGAGCAAGCCACCGCCGAACGCACCCTGACGCCGCAGCGCGTCGAGCGAATAGCAGGCGCCGGGGGAGTCCTCGACGCCGGTGTAGACCATCTCCTGCTCGAAGGTGGTGAGCAGCGTCAGGCCGAACTCAGCGTTCAGCGCTGCCAGCGCCCTGGCGAGAAAACCGCGCGGGCAGCATTCCCACGATTGGTTCTCTGTGGTGCGGAGGTCGCCGAGCAGCAACGCTATATCCGGCGCGTCCGCCATTGGGATGGAGGTAATGGTGGCCGGGTCGGGCACCAGCATCAGATCTCCGGCAGTACCGAAGGGCGTGTCCAGGATGGGACCGAACGGGGACAGCATGATGTTGCTGTGAGTGATGCCGACGCCTCGGCCCATACGTGCCGCCAGCACCGCGAGCGGAATGGACTTGCCGCGCAACAGACCCGCCAGATCGCTGGTGCCAATGAAGGCGAGGGGTTCGGGAGTGAGTGTCTGGTCAGGCATGACGACCATCGTGGCAGCATTGAACATGGCTTCCAAGATCGCCACGCCGTCTCGGCCAGCGCGCTCCGCATTCTGAGCGCACTGGCCGAGATGATCCTGACACGCAAGGAGTTCGGCGAGGCCGCTACCGTGTTACCCGGGCGGGGCGGCGCCCTATCATGTTACCCCGGCGGAGCGACGCCCTACGGCATTTCCGCCCGGACCAGGGCCGCGAGTTGGTCCGGCCGCTCGGCGATGGCATCGGCCCCGGCCTCGGTGAGTTCCGCCACCCCGCCATAGCCCCAGGCCACGCCAATTGCGCGGAGATGGTTGGCGTGGGCGCCGGCGATATCGTACTGGCGGTCCCCAACCATGATTGCGGTGGTGGGCTTCTCGCGCTCCAGGATATGGGCAACGAGGTCCGGCTTGTGATCCAGCACGCCCGCCCCTTCCGATCCGTAGATGCCACGGAACAGCGGGGTGAGGCCGAAATGCTCGATCACCCGGATTGCCAGGTGGGTCCGCTTGGCGGTGGCCAGCACGAGGTCGTTGCCGTCATCGCGCAAGCGGTGCAGCGCCTCGGCGATGCCGGGATACATAGTGTTCTGCAGCAGGCCGACCTCGCTGTAGTGGCGACGATACTCGGCAACCGCTTCGGACGTGCGCACGTCTCCGTAATGGGCCAGCACGCGGGCGATCACGGTCTCCAGCGGCGGGCCGATGATCCAGGTAAGATCCTGCGCCGGATCAGGCGTGTGGCCAAGGTATCGCAGCGCGTGGTTGGTGCTGCCGATGATGCCGGGGCGACTATCCGTGAGCGTGCCGTCGAGGTCGAGCAGGACGCACCGGCCCGTCTTTTGGGAGCCAGTGGTTTGGGAGCCGATGGTTTGCGTGCGTATCATAGTGGCTCCTTTGGCCAGCGGCGATGAAGCCACAACCAGCCTTCAGGCCAGTCGGTGATCCAACGCTCCAGCGCGCGGTTGATGTCGAGTGTGACGGCGGCGATATCGGCTTGCCGGTCGCCGCTGTCCGGCAGCGTCAGTGGCGTCTCCACCACGATGCGGAACCGGGCGGGTCCTTCCCGGCGGACATAGGCGGGAATCAGTGGACAGCGGAAGCGCAGCGCATAGGCGGCGGCAGAAGGCGCGGTCATGGCCATGCGGCCAAACAGCGGCACGGCGATGCCGTCGTTTAACTTCTGGTCCATCAGCAGCCCCAGCATCCCGCCGCGCGAGAGATGGCCGAAGGCGGCGCGGGCGCCCATGGCGCCCTTCGGGAAATGCGCGCCGGCATCGCTGCCGCGCAGTTCGGCAATGAGCGCATCGACATAGGGGTTCTTGGCGGCGCGATAGACGATGGAAAGCGGGACGCCCAGGCCGGCGGCGGCGGCGGGCAACAGCTCCCAGTTGCCGATATGGCCGGTGAAGAAGATCGCTGGGCCGCCATGCTGGCGGAGGCGCTCCACCCAGCCCTCGTCGGCCAGGTACCAGCCTGGACCGGATGCGGTTCGGCGTAGCGCGTTGGTATGCGGCATCTCGGCGACGGTGCGGCCGAGATTGTCCCATACGCCGCGCACGATCCTGCGGCGCGCGGTCGTGTCGAGCAACGGGAAGGCATGGCGGAGATTGTCGTGGGCGACGCGCGAGACCGGCAGCAACGGGCCGACCGTCCGAGCGATGACGCCGCCGAGGTTGGAGGATGCAACCGGACCGATGCCGCGCAGCAGGAACAGCGCCGCGCGGCAGATCGCGGCTTCCAGCCGGTGCGACAGGTCTTGCCGGGTCACGCGGCCCACCGCCGCAGCAGCGCCTCGATCTCCTCCGGCGCGTCCCAGTGGAGGCTTACGCCGACCGCACGTATCCCCGCGGCGGCATCCTTGGGGAGGCGCACATGATCTTTCGGCGTCGTTACCAGAATGGCGCCCGATAATGCCGCATCGGCCAGCAGCCGGGCAATTTCCGGCCCGGTGTAGGCGTGGTGGTCCGGAAAGGCGGTGGTGGCGACAAGGGTGGCACCGGCGGCGCGCAAGGAGGCAAAGAATTTTTCCGGGCGGCCGATACCGGCGAATGCGTGCAACCTCCCGAGCGACGGGTCGATCCCGGAGCGCAGGCCTGCCCGTAGGACAGGCAGGCCTGCGGGTAGGGTTTGCACCACGCCGCGATCGTCCGGGCCGATCAGCACGGCGGCCTGGCAGCGGGCGGCGGCGATGGCGACAGGTTCGCGCAACGGACCGGCCGGGAGCATGCGGGCATTGCCGAACCCAGCCGCGCCGTCGATCACGAGGAATGTGAAGTCCTTGCGAAGGCTGGGGTTTTGTAGACCGTCATCCATGATGAGTACTTCGGCGCCCGCATTGATCGCGGCCTGCGCGGATGCGGCCCGATCGGCGCCTACATAGGTCGGGGCCAGGGCCGCGAGCAGCATGGCTTCGTCCCCAACATCGCGCGCATCGTGGTCCGGGGTCACGCGCAGAGCCTTCCCGGCGCGCCCCCCGTAGCCTCGGGTGAGAAAAGCCACCGCGACGTGGCGTGCGCGCAGGCGTTCGCCGAGGTCAAGCGCCAGCGTGGTCTTGCCGGACCCGCCGACGGAGGCGTTGCCACAGCAGATCACCGGCACGGGCGCGCGCCAACCTGGCCGAGCGACCCGGTGGGCGGTGGCGGCCGCCGTGATCGTGGAAAACGGGGCGAGCAGATGCGGCCAGACGCCGTTGCTGTCCCAGAAGGCGGGCACGCGCATGTCAGCCGAGCAGTCCGAGGAACGCGCGGGCAACCTGCTCCGGCAACTCCGCCGCGCCATCGGCCACCGCGATCCCCGCCTGAGCGGCACGATCGCGAGAGGCGGGTTCGCGGAGCATCCGTCCGGACCAACCCGCGAGACCAGCCGCGTCGCCGATCTTTTCGAGCGCGCCGGCCTGCTCCAGCATGGCGACCGCCTCACGCTGGTTCTCGGTATACGGGCCGATCGCCGTGGCACAGCCGAGGCGGGCGGCCTCCAGCGGGTTCTGCCCCCCCATGGCCACGAGACTGCCGCCGATAAAGGCATGCCCGACGAGACTGTAATACAGGCCAAGCTCGCCGAGTGTGTCGCCGATCCAGATGCCTTCGCTGTTCGGTGGGTCCTGCCCCGCGGCACGGCGCGTACTGGGCGCAAGACGCTGGACCTCCTCGCCGCGATGTGGGTGGCGCGGGACGATGATGGTAAGCAACGCGGAAAATTCGCGCACCAATTCCGCATGTACCGCAAGCACGATCTGTTCCTCGCCGGGATGTGTGCATGAAGCGAGCCAGCGCGGACGGTCTCCAATCAAGGCGAGCAACCGAGCCAACTCGGCTGTATCAACCGGTAGCGGCGGGGCCGCGAATTTCAGGTTTCCGGTCAATGGGATATCCATAAGCGCCATGGCGCGCAATCGGTCCGCGTCGATCGTTGATTGCGCCTGGGCACGGGAAAATCCTGCAAACACGGCGCGGCCGGCGGCGCCCAGCAGACGCCAGCGCGCGAGGCTGCGGGCCGAGAGCCGGGCGTTGACCAGCATGACGGGGATGCGCCGCGCGCTGCAGGCGGCCAGGAGGTTCGGCCAGACCTCGCTTTCGACGAAGGCCACCGCATCGGGCCGCCAATGGTCGAGAAAGCGCGCCACCCATTTGGGCACGTCCCACGGCGCGAAGCGGTGGATGACGCGCGCTTCCAGCCCGAGCACCGGAAGCCGGGCGGCCAGCAATCCAGCCGCACTGACCGTTCCGGTCGTCATCAGCAGGGTCGCGTCCGGTTCAAGCCTGGCCAGCGCTGCCAGCACCGGGAGCACGGAGTTCGTTTCGCCCACGCTCGACGCATGGAGCCACAATACCCTGCCAGTGGGGCCCGCGCCGGTGGGCCCCGCGCCGGTATCGATCCCGCGCCGCTCTGCCACCCGGTTGGGCAATTCGTGGCCGGTGCGGACCCGGCGCGCGATCCACAGCCGCAGGGCTGGCGCCAAGAGCGTGGCGGTCGTGGCATAGAGCGCCCGTAACATCAGGTGGCGCAAAGCCGGTCAGCCAGGGCGGCGGCCTCGGTGAGGGAGGAGGCTATGGCGGGGAGCGCCGCCTCCCATTCGTCGCGCCCGACCGCGATGGCGGGCAGGCACACCAACGCCCCGCGTCCCCAGGGCAGCGGCAGCACCATGCGGTCCCAGCTTGGCAGCACGCGCCGCTGCGTGGTCTGGGCCGCGCACGGTAGGACCGGAACACCCGACACCGCCGCGAGCCGGGCCACGCCAGGAGCCGCCTCACGCCGAGGTCCGCGTGGGCCGTCCGGCGTGATCACCACGTGGTCGCCGGCTTGCAGGACACCTAGCATCGAGCGCATCCCGGCGGCGCCGCCGCGCTCGATGCCGTTGCGGCGGCTGGAGCCATGCACCACGCCTACCCCGAATCGGCGCATGATATCGCCGATGAAACGGCCATCACGGTGGCGGCTGACCAGCACGTGCGCGCGCATGGCGCCACGGGCATGCAACCAAAGAGCCGGCATCAGCGGTAGCCGCTCATGCCAGAAGGCGGCGATCGCCGGCTGGGTCAGATACGGCGCAAGATGTTCCTCACCGTGCAGCGTCCATCGTGTAGTGCGGAGCGCGAACGCCAGATAACGCCCGACCACCGACGCCAGCATCGCCTGCGTGCCAGGGTGTTTCAGAAGGCGTTTGAACATGGCGGGCGGGTAGCATGAGGGGTGAGGCGTGTCGATGAACGCCGGCGGTCAACCCGCGCCGGCGAGCTTCATCCAGGCGGGGATCTCGGCCCGCAACGTGGCGCCGCCGCAGGTGAGCGCTGCGTCCAGCGCGTCGAGCCGAAGCTGGGCGATGGCGCGCTGGCCGAGGCTGGAGCGCATCGTGCCTACCTCCAAGCCGTTCCGCAGGACCGGGGTGCCCGGCGCCGGCGGTTCGCCCTCGATCACCACGGGTATGAGGCGGCGCTTGAGCAAGCCGCGATACTTGGTCCGCGCCGTGAGTTCCTGGCCCATGTAGCAGCCCTTGGTCCAGGATACGCCGTTCAGCTCCTCGAAGCCGGCTTCGAGGAGGAGGGTCTTGTCCGTCTCGAGGTCGCGCGAGCCGTCCGGCAAGCCCAGTCGGAGGCGGTGAGCGTCCCAATCGGTAGCGGTGGCGGTGACTGTGGCGGGGGCGGGCAGAACCGCGCCGGAGAGCACCCGCCAGCCCGCCTCCGGCAGCCGGGGATCGCGGGCGACGATTGCTAGGTCCCCGAATTCGGGGGCATCGCCCCAGGCGACGTAAACATGGATGTCGGAGGGTGCGACTGTGACTTTCGCGCGCAGACGGTAGCGGGTGAGCCGCTGGGCCAGCATTGGTGCCAATGCCCGCTCGCAGTCCAGCAACAGCCGGTCCACGTCGGCGAGGATGAAGAAATCCGCCAGCCACTTGCCCTGCGGTGTCAGCAACGCCGCGAACACCGCTTGTCCCGCCACGGCTCCCGCCACGTCATTCGATACGAGGCCCTGCAGGAACGATACGCGGTCGTCGCCCGATACCGTAAGCACCGCGCGATCGGAGAGGTGGGCAAGGTTATTCATTGTCCGCAGATGGGCAAAGCGGCCTGCCGGGGCAAGGCGCTACTCAAAGGCAATTACCCCGGGTTTGCCGTCCCGCATTCCCAGGATGAGCAGCGGCGTATGGGCGTGGTTGTGGTCGTCGGGTGCGTAAGTGCCACCGAGGCGGGATGACATGGTGGTGGTCTTCAGCGCGGCCTCGATCGCGGCCGGCTCATCGACGCCTGCGCGCCGGATGGCGTCGGCCACTAAATAAACCGCCTCGTAGACGAAGAACGAGCGCTGCGTCGGCATCAGGCCGTAATGGGCGCGATAGGAGGCTACGAAGTCG
Organism: Rhodospirillales bacterium; assembly: GCA_025350425.1. Lineage (GTDB taxonomy): Bacteria > Pseudomonadota > Alphaproteobacteria > Acetobacterales > Acetobacteraceae > JANXTF01. Next base: position 17,316 of record JANXXW010000260.1, on the reverse strand, counting down.
TGGACTCCCTCCTGGGCCGTGCTGAACACCACGACGCCGGTTAGGTCCGCAAGTCCACCGGCATCGCGGAACTTCGGCGACACGGCCGCCAATGCGGCGGCGAAATCGACCCGCCCGCTTACCGGCACCTTCCACCCCGAGGCCTCATAGGCACTGAAGAACGGGGTGGTGGAGCCGAACAACACGGTCAACACCGCATCAGGTGCGCCGGTGCGAAGCTTCTCCAGAAGCGGTGCGAGATCGGTGGTACCGGCTGCGACCGTCTCATCCGCCGTAATCCTCATCCCGGATGCCTCGGCTGCTCGGGCAAGCGCCACGGCGGTCGAACGCGGGAAGTCGCCCGCATCCGCCACCACGGCCACCGACTTCACGCCGTGCTTGCCGAGATAGCGGATAACCCCCTGCGCGATGTCCAGCTCCGAAGGAATAGTCTTGAACAGGTAGTCGTTGCCGCCCTTGCCGGACGCATCGACGAAATCCTGCCCGGCGGACGTGGCGATCACCAGCGGCACCTTGGCCGCCGCCACCAGTGGCATGATGGCGCGGGTGACCGGGGTGCAGAGCGCTCCGATCAGGACCGGCACATGCTCCTGCTCGATCAAACGCCTTGTTGCGGGCAGGCCAACCTCCGGCTTGCAGGCATTGTCGGCATAGAACGCCTCGATCGGTCGCCCCAGCAGCCCGCCGGCCTCGTTGATCTCGTTCAGGGCCAACTGCGCGCCATACTGTTCGGACTGGCCGCGATCGGCGAATGGGCCACTGAGGATGGTGGTGATGCCGATCCGCACCGGCTCGGCGGCATACGCCGTGCTGGTTACAAGAAGACCGGCGAGAAGAAGGGCGGCGCGGATCATGGCTGCTCCTGGGCGGTAGCCGGTTTAGTTCGGACAGAAAGCGACTGAGTCCACTTGGCTATGTGACAGTAGCCGCGATCAGCGCGTCGTCGATCTCGCGCGCCCTGACGGCAGCCGGGCGCGCGGCCATGCGACTGGCATAAGCCTCGAACGCCGGGCGTTTCTCGACCCCGCCGAACATCATCCCGAAGGCGAGATGCGAGCTCATGTAAAGGTCTGCTGCCGTAAATCGCTCGCCCGCAAGATAGCCGCCGCGCGAGACGGCGCCCTCCGCCGTATCCAGCGTGTTGGCAAGACTGCCGTAGCCCGCCATGCGCTCGCGCCCTTCGGGCACCACCACGCCCAGCGCCGCATTGGTCACCGCAGCCTCCAACGGCCCGGCGACGAAAAACAGCCAACGATAGTATGTGCCGCGCAACTTGTCGCCCGGCGGAGGCGCCAGACAGGCTTCGGGAAACGCGTCGGCCAGATAGGCGCAGATCGCCGCCGTTTCCGTCACCACCATCTCGCCATGCCGGATCGCAGGCACCTTGCCCATCGGATTGATGGCGCGATACTCGGTGCCCTTCATCGTGGTGCCATAGTCCAGCAATTCGGTGCGATACGGCACGCCGATCTCCTCCAGCATCCACCGCGCCACTCGCCCGCGCGACATCGGGTTGGTGTAGAACACGAGTTCTTCGGTCATGGTGGCGGTTCCATCCCTGGTCGCCACGCAGAGTAGCAAACCTGCCCTGCTTGCCCAGACCCCTCCCCCGGCCTAATGCATTCCCCGCCACACGACAGGAAGATATGCATGGCGATGAATGTCGCAGTCCAGATGGACCCGATCGAGACTATCAACATCGACGGCGACAGCACATTCGCCCTGATGTTGACCGCCCAGGAGCGCGGCCACGCGCTGTGGCATTACGAAGTGCGCCATATGACGCTCTCGGAGGGCACGCCGGTCCCCGGCGGCAAGCGGCACAAGCGCCTGCGCGCCTTGGCCCGGCCGGTCCAGGTGCGCCGCGTGCGCGGGGATCATTACAAAGTCGGCGAGGCGGCACTGGTCGATCTCGGAGAGATGGACGTTATCCTGATGCGCCAGGACCCGCCATTCGACATGGCCTACATCACAGCTACTCATATGCTGGAGCACATCCATCCGCATACCCTAGTGGTGAACGACCCGGCATCGGTCCGGAACGCGCCGGAGAAGCTGCTGGTGACGCACTTCCCCGACCTGATGCCGCCCACCCTGGTAACCTGGGACAGCGCCGCCATCCGCGACTTCCGGGCGCAATATAAGGACATCATCGTCAAACCCTTGTTCGGCAACGGCGGTGCCGGTGTGTTCCGCATCAAGCCGGACGACGAAAATCTGGCGTCGCTGCTGGAAATGCACTTCGCCCGCTCCCGCGAACCCTTGATGATACAGCGCTACGAAGCGGCGGTGCGCGCCGGCGACAAGCGTATCATCCTGGTGGACGGTAAAGCCGAAGGTGCCCTGAACCGCGTGCCGGCGGCCGGCGAGGCGCGCAGCAACATGCATGTCGGCGGGCGGCCCGAGAAGTCGCCGCTAACCAGGCGCGACATGGAGATCTGCGAGGCGATTGGCCCCATGCTGCGCGACCAGGGCATGATATTCGTGGGCATCGACGTGATCGGAGACTACTTGACCGAGATCAACGTGACATCGCCCACTGGGCTGCAAGAGATCGCGCGATTTGACGGCACGGACCTGTCGGCGCTGATCTGGGATGCAATCGAGGCCAAGCGCGGGTAGCAACGAGGCAAGGTCCCGCCGCGTTTATGCCTTGACCACAAACGGAGAGCGAACATGGTTGATATGAGCCAGATCAAGGAACATGCGGACGTCATCGGTGCGGACGGCGTGCATATCGGCACGGTCGATCACGTGCAGGGCAACCGCATCAAGCTGACCAAGAAGAGTTCCACCGACAACCACCACCACTTCATCACATCCGACCTGATCGCCGAGATCGAGGATGGCACCGTGCGCCTCTCGGCCAATAGCGATGTGGCGGTGACGATGGAGCAATCCAAGTAAAACGCCGCCTATCCCCGCTCGGTCACGATCCGATCGAGCGGGATATCGTGTGGCTGAGGGTGGACGGTGCCGATGCGCGACCGTTCAAACCCGACGCCGATCGTCAGCGGCCGCTTGGTGGCCGCGGCCAACGTGCGATCGTAGTAACCACCTCCGTAGCCTAGCCGATAATTGGCGCTGTCGAAGCCAACGACGGGGGCAAGCAGTAGATCTGGGGCAACCGGATCGCCTTCGGCTGGCACCGGAATGTTCCATATCCCAAGTGTCATTGCCGCACCCGGCCACCACGGGCGGAAGATCAATGGCATGGCCTTCCCCACGACCACCGGCAGAGCCAGGCGCATGCCGCCGGCATGGAGCGCCCGCATCAACGGACGGGGGTCGTATTCGCCCTTGAACGGCCAGTAGGCGCCAATCAGCGCGCCGGGATGGTCAGCCAACACCCGCTCAAGCGTGGCCGTGATCGCGACGCCAGCAACCTCCCGCTCCGCCGGCATCATCGCCAAGCGCCGTTCGATCAGGCTCACGCGCTTGGCCCTGCGCCACAACCGCACCTCGTCCCAATCAGCAGTCAGCGCTGGTATGGCCGGTGTCGACAACTGTTCGTTCAACATGCATGCGGCGAGTTGCAGGCGACGTCCGGTTCCATCGAAGTCCCTTGGCTAACGCGCTGGCAGGCGTTCGAACAGGTCCGCGCACTCGCGAAAGGCGCAGGCAAGACCTCGATCGAACATAGTTGACTCCAGAACCGGCTGACGCAGATGGGTTGAGAACGGGGCCATCTGGTATTGCCCGCTTCGCAACATGGCCGACGACGAGAAACCGCCGATACGCGCCCGATCTTCGTCGGTTGGGCCAAATGCAACATCTTGCCGGACACGACCAGGGAACAAGTCCAACAGGCGCCGGATGCCTGCCTCCGAAGGCACGGCTTCAGGCATTTGCCGCCACCTCCCGCACCTTGCGGGCCATCGCCGCGATACCGTTACCGCGGTTGGTGGACAACGCTTCGAGCAGCCCAAGATCCCTCAAGAATACCGGATCGGTCGCCCCGATCTCGGCGGGCGTGCGGCCGGAGTAGACCCGGAGCAACAGCGACACCAAGCCCGACACGATTGCTGCGTCAGACGCTCCGGCGAAGAACAGCCGCCCGTCGCGGTTGGTCGCCTCCATCCACACCTGGCTTTGGCACCCCGGCACACGATGCGAGTCGTTGGCCCATTCCGGCGGAAACGGCGGCAGCTTGCGGCCAAGTTCGATGATATACTGGTAGCGATCCATCCAGTCATCGAACACCTCTAATTCCTCCGCGACACCAGCGATGGCGTCGGCGGCGGTGGCGTCTTCAGGCTGGACGAAAGCATCTAGAATAGTCTGTAGAGACATCAGAGTGGCCTTACTTGCTCACGAAATTACGGCGTAATCTAACATTTAGAATGAAACGTCTTGGCGATATGTCGCTCACCAAAACGCGACTTTTTTCGGCCGGATACGTAACGTGTTGTTACAGCGCTGCATGAGATAGCACCACCAACGCTGACATGTTCTACAATGGCAGAATCGAATACCATCGACCCGCCATTGTTTGAACTCGCGACCACCCCGAGCATCCTTACAATATAAACCGGCTCAAATCCCCGCGTGCCGCGAGCGGCGCGACCTTCTCGTTTACGTACGCCGCGTCCACCGTGACTTTTTCACCGCCCTTGTCCGAAGCTGTGAACGAAATTTCCTCCAGCAGCTTCTCCATTACCGTCGCCAAACGTCGCGCGCCGATGTTCTCGATGCGCTCGTTAATGTCAGCGGCCAGTTGGGCCACCGCGTCGATAGCGCTATCGGCAAAATCCAGTGTCACGCCCTCGGTCCCGAGCAGCGAGACGTACTGCTTCAGCAGCGAATGTTCCGGCTCAGTCAGGATGCGGCGCAAATCGTCCCGCGTCAGGCCGGCCAGTTCCACGCGGATCGGCAGCCGCCCCTGCAACTCCGGCAGCAGGTCGCTTGGCTTGGCGAGGTGGAACGCGCCCGAGGCGATGAACAGGATATGGTCGGTCTTCACCGGGCCATACTTGGTCGTCACCGTGGTGCCCTCAATCAACGGTAGCAGATCGCGCTGCACGCCCTCACGGGACACGTCGCCGCTCCGAAAGCCACCCTCGCCGGTGCGGGCGCAGACCTTATCAATCTCGTCGATGAACACGATGCCGTTGCTCTCGGCGTGCTGTACGGCATCCCGGGTCAGCGACTCGTTGTCCAGCAGTTTGTCGGCCTCGTCACGCTCAAGCGCCTTCCGCGCAGCGTCCACGCGCATCTTGCGGGTCTGGGCCGGCCGGCCGAACATGCCTTTCATCATCTCGCCGAGGTTGATCATCTGGCCCGGCGGCATTCCCGGTATGTCCATCTGACCCATCGGAGCGCCGCCCTGCTCGACCACGGCGACCTCGACCTCCTTGTCCTCGAACTCGCCGTTCCGCAACATGCGGCGGAACTTGGAGCGGGTATCGGCAGCCGACCCCTCGCCCACCAGCGCCGTCACCAGCCGCTCCTCGGCGGCATATTCGGCCTTGGCCTGAACGTCCTTGCGGCTGGTCTCGCGCAGCATCCCGATGCTGATCTCCACCAGGTCGCGCACGATGCTTTCCACGTCGCGGCCGACATAGCCGACCTCGGTGAACTTGGTGGCCTCCACCTTCAGGAACGGCGCCTGCGCCAGTTTGGCGAGCCGGCGCGCGATCTCGGTCTTGCCGCAGCCGGTGGGGCCGATCATCAGGATGTTCTTGGGCACCACCTCCTCGCGCAGACCTTCGGGCAGTTGCTGACGGCGCCAGCGGTTCCGCATGGCGATGGCGACCGCGCGCTTGGCATCGTTCTGGCCCACGATGAAGCGGTCAAGTTCACTTACGATCTCGCGCGGCGAGTAGGTCGGGGCTTCCATGTGCTAAATCCTCTAGCCGATCGTTTCGACGATCACGCTGTGGTTGGTGTAGACGCAAATATCGCCGGCGATCTTCATGGCGCGCCGTGCGACCTGCTCGGCGTCGATGCCCGGCACTTCCATGAGCGCCCGCGCCGCCGCCAGTGCGAAATTGCCACCGGAGCCGATGGCGATCACGCCGTCCTCAGGCTCCAGCACGTCGCCTTGCCCGGTCAGGGTGAAGCTGCGTTCTGCATCGGCCACCGCCATCATCGCCTCAAGCCGGCGCAAGTAGCGGTCAGTGCGCCAGTCCTTCGCCAATTCCACGCAGGCGCGCTCCAACTGGCCGGGGAACCGCTCCAGCTTCGCCTCCAGCCGCTCCAGCAGGGTAAAGGCATCTGCAGTGGCGCCTGCAAAGCCCGCGATCACACAGCTGTCGAGGCCAATGCGGCGCACCTTGCGGGCGTTGCCCTTGATGACGGTCTGGCCAAGGGTAACCTGGCCATCGCCGGCCATGGCGACCCGTCCATCGCGGCGCACACAGAGGATTGTGGTGCCGTGCCAGCCAACGAGATCGGGTGCGGAGTGCGAGATGTTGTTTTGCATGATCCGGCTAGATGGCGCCGCGAAGCTGTGGCAACAAGATGAGATAAAAGATCGGGGGGAAATGGTATGTCGGCGACAATGACAGGCGATGGGCGCACGCAGGCGTCCGCGATCCTCGCGCGGCTGGACCGGCTGCCAGCCACGCGGCACATTTGGATGATGGTTACGCTGCTGTCGCTCGGCGGATTGTTCGAGTTCTACGACATTTTCATGACCGCCTACATCGTGCCCACCCTGGTCAAATCGGGGATGCTTATGGGCCTCGCGGTCGGCATTTTCTCCGGCCCCGCGCTGTTCGTGGCCTCCACCTTCGGCGGCCTGTTCATCGGCACCTTCGTGTTCGGGTTTGTCGCCGACCGCTATGGCCGGCGGGCAATCTTCACCTATTCTATGCTGGCCTATTGCGCGGCCACCCTGGTGATGGCGTTCCAGACCACGGGCACCGGCCTGTGCATATGGCGTTTCGTTGCCGGTATCGGCCTCGGGGTGGAGCTGGTGACCATCGACACCTACCTCGCCGAACTGATCCCCAAGCACCTGCGCGGCCGCGCATTCGCCTACAATCAGACGATCCAGTTCTGCGCCGTGCCGATCGTGGCCTTCCTCTCCTACATGCTGGTCCAGCAGAGCCCGCTGGGGTGGGATGGATGGCGCTGGGTGGTCGCCATCGGCGCCTTGGGGGCGCTGGCCGTGTGGTTCCTGCGCCGGGGCCTCCCGGAAAGCCCGCGCTGGCTACTCAACCAGGGCCGCATTGCCGAGGCCGAGGCGATCACTGCCAGTATCGAGGCGCGAGTGATCGCCGACCGGGGCGGCGCGGCGCTGCCGGCGGCGGCCTCGCATTCGATGGAAGATCTGTCCGCGCGTGGCAGCTTCGCCGAGATCTGGCAGCCACCGTATCGCCGCCGCACCATTATGCTGATGGTGTTCCAGTTCTTCCAGACGTTCGGCTTCTATGGTTTCGCCGCCTGGGTGCCCACGATCATCATGCAGCAGGTCGGCATCAACCTCAGCGCCAGCCTGCAATATGCCTTCATCATCGCCATCGCCAACCCGTTCGGCCCCTTGCTGGCAATGAGCTTCGCCGACAAGGTCGAGCGTAAATGGCAGCTTGTGGGGGCGGCGATATGCGTCGGCGTACTCTGCCTCCTGTTCTCCCAGCAATCCAGCATGGCGCTGCTGATCCTGCTTGGGGTGCTCATCACGCTGTCGAACAACATACTGTCCTACTCGTTCCACAGCTATCAGACCGAGTTGTTCCCCACCCGCGTGCGCGCCCGGGCGGTGGGCTTTACCTACGCCTTCAGCCGGATCAGCACCGTGTTCGCCAGCTTTATCATCGCTTTCTTTTTCTCCCACTTCGACGGGACGCTGGGCGTGTTCAGCCTGATTGCCTTCGCCATGCTGATGGTGGTGATTTCCATCGGCGTGTTCGGCCCGCGGACGCGCAACCTGGAACTTGAGGAGATCTCGCACTGAAGTGGGAATGTTGCGTATTTTCGCGACGTTCATAACTGCGCTGAATGAAGCATCATCCCCCACCGACGCCGGACGACCGCAACAAGCTTCTGACCGCGAATCGGAACCGCAAAATGGCGGCATCTGCCCACGCCTACGTGCGCGGCAGCACCACGCGGTTCTATGAGTGGCTTGAAGCGTCTGGCCGCCCCGCATTGCCGGAAGGGCCGCTGACCTGGATCTGTGGGGATTGCCACGTCGGCAACCTTGGACCGGTCGCCAGCGCCGATGGCAAGCTGGCAATCCAGGTGCGCGACCTCGACCAGACGGTGATCGGTAATCCCGCGCATGACCTGATCCGCCTGGGCCTGTCGCTCGCCACGGCCGCGCGAGGGTCCGCACTGCCCGGAGTGACCACGGCGCGAATGGTGGAGCGCATGGTCGAGGGATACGAGGCGTCGTTCGCGCCGCACGTGCAAGGCGAGGCGCTGGATGAAAGCGACGCCATGCCGCCAATGGTAAAACTGGTGATGCGCAAGGCGGCCGGGCGGTCGTGGCAGCATCTCGCGGACGAGCGGATCGAGGGTATCGCGCCGGCCATCCCCCTCGGCAAGCGGTTTTGGCCGCTGACGAAGGAGGAGCGCGCGGGGGTAGACGCGCTGTTCACGGAGCCTGGGGTCCGCCGGCTCGCCACGGTCCTCCGTTCGCGCCCCGACGATGCAGCCGTGCGGGTGATCGACGCGGCCTTTTGGCGCAAGGGATGCAGTTCGCTCGGCCGACTGCGCGTGGCAGTCTTGGTGGGTATCGGCGAGGGCAAAAACGAGCGGCACTGCCTGATGGACGTGAAGGAGGCGATCGCCCCGGCCGCCCCCCGCGCGAAAGACACCGACATGCCGCGTGACAACGCCGAGCGCGTGGTGGAGGGCGCGCGCAACCTTTCGCCATTCCTCGGCGGACGCATGCTGGCCGCACGACTGCTGGGCCGCTCGGTGTTCATCCGCGAGTTGCTGCCGCAGGACCTGAAATTGGAGATCGAGACCCTGTCGCGCGATGAGGCGATGGGCGTTGCGGAGTTCCTCGCCCACGTGGTCGGGCGCGGGCATGCGCGCCAGTTGAATGCCGGAGAGCGCAAGGCGTGGCTCACCGAACTCGGACGCAATCGGTCCAAGTCGCTGGACGCTCCATCGTGGTTGTGGAACAGCGTGGTCGATCTGGTAGGCGCGCACGAGGCAGCGTATTTGGAACACTGCCGCCGTTACGCGATGGCGGAGGCAATCTAGACCCCGAACCAAGAGGCGCAGCATGCCGGCCATAACCAAGGTCTCCACAGACGCCGCGGCACTGGCGCGCGACACTGCCGATTGGATCGTGAAGCGTGCGGTGGCCAGCACGGGCCGCTTCACGCTAAGCCTCTCGGGCGGCTCTACGCCGAAAGTGCTGTATGCCCTGCTTGCCGAACCGCCCCTACGCGACCGGATGCCGTGGGACCGGGTTCACCTGTTTTGGGGCGACGAGCGCTTCGTGCCGCCCGAGCACCCCGACAGCAATTTCCGCATGGCCAATGAGGCGATGATCGCCCACGTGCCAATCCCGCCGAACAACGTGCATCCCTTCCCTACCGACAGCACGCCCGAAGACTGCGCTGCCCGCTATCAGCAATCCCTGCAAAGCTACTACGGCGACACCAAGCTCGATCCCGCGCGCCCGCTGTTCGACATCACGCTCCTTGGCTTGGGCGAGGACGGCCACACCGCCTCGTTGTTTCCTGGCACGTCCGTGCTGGGCGAACGCACCGCTTGGGTGGCCGCCGTGATCGGCGCCAAGCCCGAACCGCGCCTGACCCTCACTTACCCCGTGCTCGACAGCAGCCGGGAGGCGGCGTTCCTCCTGGCCGGAATCGGCAAGCACGCCATGCTGACGCGGCTGCTGGCCAGCGACCGCGCATTGCCGGCGGCAGGCGTGGCGCCGGTGGGACAGTTGCTGATCCTGATGGATCGCGCCGCGTCGGTCGGAGACGGCGCTTGATCGATAAGCAGATCCTCGTCGTGATGGGTGTCTCCGGCAGCGGCAAGACGACCATCGCAAAGGCCGTGGCCGAGCGTCTGGGCTGGCCCTACCAGGAGGGCGACGATCTCCATCCGGCGGCCAACGTCGCCAAGATGCACGCGGGCATCCCACTGGACGACGCCGACCGCGCGCCCTGGCTCGCGGCCATAGCCGCCTGGATCGACGCGCGACTGGCCGCCGGGGAGCCGGGCGTGGTGACATGCTCGGCGCTGAAGCACGCCTACCGTGAGGTCCTTCTCGGCGACCGCCAGCATGTGCGCCTGATTTACCTGCACGCCGACCAGCTACTGATCGCGCGGCGGCTGGCCGACCGGAAGGGCCACTTCATGCCACCCAGCCTGCTCGACAGCCAATTCGCGACATTGCAGGAGCCGACGCCCGACGAGCACCCGCTGACGGTCGACGTCGCGGGCGAGGTGAAGGACACGGTGGACAAGGTGATAAAGGCGTTGGAGGCATAGCGGGTTCGCTCAGCGCTGGTTAACGATCGCGATCTTTATTTCGGAGATCGAGATTTCACGGACCACTTCCGGGATGCCCCATTCCACCTTCGGATCAACCTTGACCCAGAAGTGATACATCACCTGCAATGCCTGATGATCCCCGGCGCAGAAAATCGTCGCGCCCCTGGGCGGATCGAAGGTGAGTCCTCCCATCGCCGGAAACAGCTTTTCGGCGTCGGTCGATCCGGCCTTTCGGATGGTGGCGACAATTGCCATTCCGGCCGTCATGCTGCCGGGGACGAAGAAGTCGGGCGGGCCACCGAAGCACTCCTGGTATGTCTTGAGCAGCCGATCGTTCACCGGGTTCTTCGGAATGCTGCAGTAACACGTGGTGGAGCCTTCCAGGCCAGGGAGGGCCTTGGACCCGGTCGTTCCAGCGAAGCTGTTACCGATGGCGGCCAGATCTATTCCGAAGCGTTCCGGACCCTGATCCGTCAACCGGCTGAGCGCATCGACGCTTCCGGCCCACAGCACGAAGATGATTTTCTGGCCGGGTTTGTCCTCAGGGCATTGAACAGGCGCAGCGCGGACGCGGTGAAGTCGGTCGTGGCTACCGGCGCGTATTCCTCGGCGACAAGCGTAGCGATGCTGACGCCAGGCTTACTCAACGCCATCGCGCTGGAGATCGCATCCATCGACGAGTTGTGGTCGGTGCGGAACACGTAGCGGTTCAAGTCCTTGCAGATGATCGAGTCGGTGACTGCCGGCTCGACGGTAAAGACGCGCTTGCATTCCTGTGCCAACGGCAACATCGCAATGGTCACGTTCGAGGCCGCCATGAGCGACATTCCGAGCTTTGCGTACCAACCTGTATGGGAGGAACATCAACCCGTCTCGGTCGCCAAACTCACCAGTCAGGACGGGCTCGACTCCCTCCGTTTTGGCACCCGGAATGGGCATTGTAACCAGTGTCACCCGATACAAGGTGATTCAGGCGAACGAGGCGCTGACTGATCTTCGTGCCGGCCGCTTCGAGGGCGCGGCCATGCACATCCCCTGAGCGGGATTCGATACGGAGCAAGTGAAATTACCAAGCCTGTCAGTCCGCGCCGGCAGGAATCATTTGAAAGCTCAAATACAAGGATGCCTATCGTGAACGCAGGCGATATCAACGTGATGTTCGGCCCCGCCACGGGCGATCGGACAAAATTGTCGAAGACAAGTCTGGCAACCCTCGAGGCTCTCTACCAGCACCCGATTTCACATAATCTCGAATGGTCGGACGTCGTGGCATTGTTTACGGCGCTGGGCGATGTCAGACACAAGTCGCACAACGAGATGACGTTCGAGACCGGCGGCGAGCACCACTTAGTACACAAGCCGCATGCCAAGGATCTGACCGCCTCCGAAGTCATGGGTTTCCGCCACTTGCTGACGCGAACCGGCTGGTCGCCGACCGCCAAGACCGAATCTGCGTCCAAATCAGACGGATCGAGCGAAACGCCCGCGGCCAACCAAGACCTTTTGCTCATCGTCGAGCATCATGAAGCGAGGCTATACAATCTGGATGTCGGATCAAGTAATCCGGCAGACGACGTGATCCGGCCCTATGACCCTCACCGTTTCCTCCAGCATCTGTCGCACAAAGACCAGTCTCGCGAGCGCGGACAAAGGGCAACCGAAGACCCAAGCTTTTACAAGCGAATCGCCAACGCGATTGTGTCCGGTGACAGGATTGTCGTGGTCGGACATGGCGAAGGGCATAGCAACGCGGCGCACCACCTGATCGAGTATCTCAAGTTGCACCATCCAGAGACCTTCCAGAAGGTGACATGCGAAGTGGTGGCCGACCTCTCGAGCCTCACGCCTGCACAACTTCTGGTTCTTGGACGGCGCGCGCTATCCTTCTGAGCCGGTTGAGTGGTTAGAAGCGCAGGCGCTCCCGACGCGATGGGCGCCTGCGTTATGACGCGACCTTCATGCTGGAGAGGTAGGCCACAATCGCGGCCAAATCCTCCTGCGGGACTGGCGCCTTGTAGATGTTCAGCATCTTGTTCACTTCCCCGGTCCATTCGGCGTTGGTCAGTGTCGGCTGGTTCAGGATCATGCCCGCTGAATGACAAGCGGTGCAGTTGTTCGTGACCAACTCAACCCCCGGTCCGGGTGGCAAGGCGCGGTCGCTTGTGGGCAGGTTGAACCCGACCGAGCGCAACGTGACCCCGGCCGCACTGGCGGTTGCCAACGCGGCGTGCGGCCCGACTGCTGCGTTGTAAGCCGCGACCTGCTTGTCCACCTCGAGCGAGTAGGCCGGCGTCACCGGCTTGTCGGCCGTCAGTTGCGCCTGAAGTGCGATAGACCTTTCGGCGGGCATACCGACCACGACCAAGGCGATTCCGGCGAAAATGACGGCTCCGTAGGCGGCGATGTTCATCGTGAAAGCCATGATGGTGTTCCCAATCCTAAATTCAGGCGACCGACAGGTGGACGGTCTCGATCAAGTTCCGCATGAAGCCGCCGCCGTTCCAGTTGGCTTGCATCGGCTGCGCGATCTGTTTGGTGTTCGTGCAACGAACCATGACATCCAGCGCGCCGGACGCGGGTGCGTTCGACTGGGCGGTCCATTGCCGGAAGCTGTAGGCGCCCTCGTCGGGACCCAGTGCCGCAGGCTGCCACGTCTTGCCGCCGTCAGTGGACATGTCCACGGCCGCAACCCCGCAATCCCCGCCAAAGGCGAGCCCGCGCAACGGCACCGGCGCACCGGCCTTTACCTGGGTGGTCGAGGTGACGTTGGTGAAGAAGGAGCGCGGCACCATCCGGTTGATTGGCTCGGTCGGGAAGCCGGTCTGTCCGGGTTTCACATCGGCGTGCGGCGTGGCCGGGATCAGGTAGGCACGCGTCATCCAGTAATTGTTATCGGGCGCATCGAGTACCTCGATGTCGCTGACCATCTTGATCCAATAGGTCGAATACCAACCAGGCACGACCAACCGTATGGGAAAGCCGTTCAGCAAGGGGAGCTGTTCCCCGTTCATCTGGTAAGCAAGCATGACCTCGCCGTCGCGGGCGTGATCAATGGCCAGCGACTTCATGAAATCGGGCGCGGTTTCGACCGCGGGCTGATCGAGGCCGTTGAAGCGGACAGCAACGGCGCTCGCCTTCACGCCGGCGCGGTCGAGCACATCGCGCAGCTTCACACCCACCCACTTGGCGTTGCCCATTGCCCCGTTGCCCCATTGCCCCCCCGCGACACGCGGCTGGAACAACCCTCTGGAATTGCCTGAGCACTGATTGACGGCCGCGAGTTCGGTGCGCGGGAGTGCCAGGATATCGGCCATGCTCAGCGACTGCGCCTGATTCACTTGGCCACGGATAGCCATACGGAACGAAGCCAGATCGACATCTTCGGGGATGACCGACCAGTGCCAGCGGACAAAGAACTGGTCGTTCGGTGTGAAGACACCCCGATCGAACACTTCGAAAGGTGTTTCCAGCAATGGCGGCCGCGTACGCTGAAGGATCATCGAGCCTTTTTGCGGGAAGCCGGTGGTGAGCGCCCGCGTCTCGGGTCCGCCGTTCAGGCCTAGTTTGATCGAGGTTTCCGCACCGGCCGGCATCGTTGCAGAGATGGCGCCGAAAGAAGCCGCACCGAAGAGCAATCTTCGTCGGTCAAGCGCACCTGCAATCTTCGTCACCGTACGGTCTCCTACATTTTCCTCTTGGGCTTACCGTGCCACCACTATCTGAATCTTTCCATAAGCAAACAATGTCCAACCGATCGGATGATCCGGCCTGCTTCCGCACCGTCGGGATGGCCGCGTCGCCTCAATAGAAGCCCGTCACCACGATCCATCTGGTCGCGAAGTCGGATGTCGGCGGTGCTGCCGCTGACCAAAAGCGAGCTTACCTCTGCGTCAGAGGTCCTTGTCCCGGCTCCTTCGGTTCGAATGTCTAGAAGCCCCAGGCGACCCGAGTTTCGTTGGCACGGCGCAAATTGCGGAAACGGGCCAGGGCCATCAGCGGGAAGAACAGCTTGTAGCCGTGGTAGCGCAGGTAGAACACGCGGGGGAACCCAACCGCCGTATAGGGCTTCTCGTCCCAACTTCCATCCGGCTTCTGGCAACCGGTGAGATAGGCGATGCCGCGCGCGACCGCGTCCGAGCCGGTCTCGCCCGCCGCCATAAGGCCGAGCAGTGCCCAGGCGGACTGGGAGGGGTTGCTCTGGCGATAGCTGCCGGGAGCAGCGTCGGCATAGGTGTCGTTATCCTCGCCCCAGCCACCATCGTTGCGCTGACTATGTTTCAGGAAGCTGACGGCGCGACGGAGCGCGGGATCGTCATGCGGCAGGCCGGCGGCGTTCAGCGCACACAGCACGGACCAGGTGCCATAAATGTAGTTGGTGCCCCAGCGGCCAAACCAGGCGCCGTTGGGCTCCTGGTTGGCGCGCAGCCAGACGAGGCCGCGCGAAACGCTGGGGCTTTCGGCGGCGTGGCCGAGTTGAGCCAGGAACGACACGCAACGCGCGGTGACGTCGGCGGTAGAGGGGTCCAGCAGCGCGCCGTGGTCGGCGAACGGAATATGGTTGAGATAGGAATGGTTGTTGTCGGCGTCGAACGCGCCCCAGCCGCCGTCGCGGCCTTGCATACCGATAACCCAGGCTTCGGCGCGGGCGACGGCCTCGGTGTGTTCCAGCGCGCCTTGGCGATGCAGCAACATGCCGACGACGGCGGTGTCGTCGACGTCAGGATAGAAGGCGTTCTCATACTGGAACGCCCAGCCACCCGGCAGCGCGTCGGGGCGGGCATCGGCCCAATCGCCCACCACGTCGGTGATCTGCTTGCTGCACAGCCAATCGTTGGCGGCTGCAACTGGAGGAGAAGCCGGGCTGTCGGCCTCGGCGATGGCGAGGCCCGCGAGGCCCGTGTCCCACACCGGAGAAAGGCAAGGCTGGCAATAGGCCCGCTCGCCATCGACCACGAGCAACTTGCGAATAGCGACCCAGGCGATGTCGGCGCGGGCATCCTCGATGCCGAGAGTGTCGAACATCATCGCCGTGTTCGCCATGGCGGGGTAGATGCCGCCCAGGCCGTCCTCGCCGTTCAGGCGCTTGGACACGAACGCGACGGCGCGAGCCACCGCCTTCTTGCGGCTGACGCTCGGAAACAACGGGGTCGCGCCACGCAACACGGTGTCGACATGCTTGAACACGTGACCCCAGGCGGAGCGATACGGACCACGAATCCAGTCCTTGACCTGCTCGGGCGGCGTACGGAACAGTTCCGGTATGTGAATGCTGCGCGGGTTGCGGGCGCGCGGTCGAAGCGCCATCAACACCAGCAAGGGCACGATCACGGTCCGCGACCAATACGAGATCTTGGCCAGATGGAACGGGAACCAGCGCGGCAGCAGCATGATCTCCACTGGCATCACCGGCACCGCCCGCCAGGGCACTTCCCCATACAGGGCCAGTTGCGCGCGGGTGAAGACGTTGGCGCGTTCCGCGCCGCCGGCGGCCAGGATGGCGACGCGGGCACGGGCCATGTGCGGCGCCGCCGGATCGTCGCCGATCATCTTGAGCGCGAAATAGGCTTTCACGCTGGCTGAAAGATCGAATTTCCCCTCATAGAACAGCGGCCAGCCGTCGTGGTCGCCCTGGATGGAACGAAGATAGACGCCGATGCCGCGTTGCAGTTCGGGGTCCTGCCGGTCGAGGAAATGTTCCAGCAAAACATATTCGGCTGGAATGGTCGCATCCGCTTCCAGCTCGAACACCCAGTGACCGTCTGGCTTCTGCATACGCAGCAGGTTGTCCTGCGCTCGCGAGATCGCGTCTTCCAGGGGGGGCGCGAGGGTGGCGGTTTGAATAACGATGCTCCGATCAAGCCGTAAGCAGGGTTTCAGCAGCCTTACGGCCAGACCTGATCGCACCTTCGATAGTGGCGGGCAAGCCAGTGGCGGTCCAATCGCCAGCAAGTGCAAGGTTTTTCAGGTGTGTGCGAGACGCAGGTCTGCGGATCTCCTGCTCCGCCGTGGCGGCGAAGGTGGCGCGCTTCTCCTTCACCACACGGACCGGCGGCATGGCACCCTTGAGGCCATAGACACCTTGGACATCGGTCCAGACCCGCGCCGCGATCTCCTCGGCGGGCAGATCGACCAGGTGGTTGGCCGCGCTGACGGTGACCGAGACGACGCCCGGCTTGGTGAACACCCACTCGGCGGTGCCGCCGATCAAGCCGCAGAAGCCGGCGCGAGACCAGGAAGCGGGCGCGACCGCATCGATCTTGTAATGGATATTGAGGATCGCCTCGAACGCGTTGGGCGTCGTCAGGCCGGGCAGAAGGTCCGCTGCCACCCAGGAGGGCACGGCCATGACCACGCCGTGACCGGCCGCCAGCGCGATTTCGCCATCAGTGAACCCGATCGCCGCAAGCCGGTCGCCTTCCTGGCGCAACCCGGAGACCCGGCTGGCGAGGCGGATGGTGGCGCCACGGGCCTTCAGTGTCTCGATCGCGGGATCGATGAAGCTCTCGGAGAGGCCATCGCGCGGGAAGCTCGGGATGCAGAAGGAGCCGCCGCGCATCAGAGACTCGTCGATGATCGGGGTCAGCAGGCGGGCGAGCGCCTTGTCCGGGCGGGTATTCAGCGCGGAGATGGCGAGCGGCTCGAGCAGGCGGCGATACAATTCGCCTGTGCGGCCAAGCACACCGAGGACGGTGTCGGCGGCGCCAGCGCGGGAAAGCTTCAGCACGCTCAGATAGTCCCGCGACCGCGTGCCAGGAACGCGAGTCTTGCCGCGCAGCAGCCACCAGGGCAGCCGGCCGGCACTGGGGGACACGGACCAGCTCTCGTGGTTGGCGAGGTCCATGAACGGGAAGAACGCCTCACCTGGGCCGCCGAGGCTGTGGCGGGCACCGACCTCGTCGAGGAACG
>JANXXW010000241.1 GCA_025350425.1 Rhodospirillales bacterium | reverse complement strand
CCGGGACATCGAGCGGCGCGGTTTGGAACACCAGGATGTCCGCCCGCGAGGCGAGTGGCAGATAGGGCGGGACGCAGCCGAAGAAGTCGGCTGTTTCGCGCTGGTCGAACGGGCCGCCCCTTGCCACGGGCTCCATGCTGGTCAGCGAGCCGCCGATCGTCGGGACGGGATGCGCCGGATCGAAATCAAACGATAATGCGGTGGCATTGGGCTCGGGTGGTGCGGGATCGAGACGGCCGTCGTTGTGCAGGTGATAAGCGGTCGGGGTGATATCTGGCAGCGGCCAGTCCGCCGCCTCGATCCAGTGGCCACCATGTTCGAGGCGCCCGGCCGCGTTCTTGCGGCCGCTGCCGCCCCCCATGATAAACAGGCGTACTGAGGGTTCGGGGTTGGGGGTGCCTTCGAGAGCGTGATGGAAGTGGCGGCGGCGATAGGACAGCCAGTCCCCGGCCCATGAATCAAGGGTGGCGTCCGGGCCGAACTCCACATCGCCGAAATGCGTGGCGCTGCGGTCGCCGTGGGTCCACGGGCCGAGGATCAGGCGCTGCGAACCGCGACCGGCCCGTTTCAGGCCCATGTAGTTGCTGGTGGCGGTCAGCGGGTAGGCGTCGTACCAACTCGATAGATGGACGCAGTCGGCGGCGGCGTAGTGTGCGTGGAAACCCTCCGCCCAGATGCCGACCTGCCGCCAGAACGGGCCGAACGCACCGTGGCGCCACTGGTCGAACAGGTAGGCCTCGTAGGCGGGATGATGGCGCAGGGGCGAGTGGCCGGGAAACCAGGGGAAGCGGGTGAACCAGTCGCGGATATCCTCGGCCTGAAGTGCCGCCTTCATCACCGGGTCCGCCTCGGCCTCGGGCGAGAGGATAGCCTGCTTGTGCGCCCAGGTGACCTGCTTCAGCTCAAACGCCCCGGACTGGCGGATGCCGGCCACCCACGCGTTGGCGAAGCCGCCGCAATCCAGCACCTGCGCCACGAGGCCGGGCGGGTCGAGGCACCCCAGCGCCGCCTGCGTGTGGGCGGCGTAGGACAGCCCCATGGTGCAGATGCGCCCGTCGCACCAGGGCTGCGCGCGCAGCCAGGCGCAGGCGTCCAAACCGTCCTCGCCGTCGCTCAGGTATTTGACGAACTCGCCCTCGGAGCCGTGCCGGCCGCGCGTGTCCTGCACCACGACGGCCATGCCGTGGCCGGTGAAACCCGCAGCCACGGCGGCGCGGCTGGCCGGAACCGGATCGGCGGCGGTGATCTCGCTGCGACCTGCTTCGTCGCGTCCGTAGGGCGTACGCTCGAGCACCACGGGGAACGGGCCGGTGCCTTGGGGCAGGCGGATGTCGGTTGCGAGCCGCACGCCGTCGCGCATCGGCACCATCTCGGTCCACATCGTCAGGCTTCCTCCAACTCGGTGCTCAGTGCGCGCAAGGCCGTGGTGTGCGGATGGCGCGTACGGCCGGCACGGAGGTCGATGGCGCTCAGCGTCTCGACCATCAATCCGCCCTGCATCACGCCGATCCAGGGGCATAGATGGGCCACGACGGGCAGGTTGTGGCTGACCATCACGTAGGTCAGCCCGCGCCGCGCCTGCAAATCCGCCAGCAGGTTCAGCACCTCCGCCTGCACGGAGACATCCAGCGCGCTGGTGGGCTCGTCCAGCAGCAATATCTCGGGCTCGGCCATCAGCGCGCGGGCGATGGCGACGCGCTGGCGCTGGCCGCCGGAAAGCTGGTGGGGGTAGCGGAAACGGGCGGTGGCGGGCAGCGCCACTTCGGACAGCGCGCGCAGGATACGGGCATCGGCATCACCGATGCCATGCACCAGCAGCGGTTCGCTCAGCGCCCGGTCGACGGTCTGGCGCGGATGGAGCGAACCATACGGGTCCTGAAACACCATCTGCACGCGACGGAAAAAGGCGCGGTCGCGTTTGGCGGCCAGCGGGCGGCCCGCGACGCTCATGCGCCCGGTCCAGTCCGGGTTGAGGCCGGCGAGTGCCCGCAGCACGGTGGACTTGCCCGATCCGCTTTCTCCCACGATTCCGAAGCTGCCGCCCTGGCTCACGGCGAAGGAGACGCCCTTCACAGCCTCGACCTCCCCGAAGCGGACGCGGAGGTCTTCCACCGAGATCACGCGGGGACCGCGATCATAGTAACCACGCGGGGTCGCGCACCATGACGGGCAGGCGCGGCTTGTCGTGCGTGAGGGTGGGCAGGCATTCCAGCAATCCGCGCGTGTAGGGGTGCGTGGCGCGGCCGAGTTCGCCGGCGCCGAGCGTCTCGACGATGCGGCCCGCATAC
>JANXXW010000215.1 GCA_025350425.1 Rhodospirillales bacterium | reverse complement strand
GTCGAGTACCACGACGTGGTCGGAGATCCGCATCACCACGCCCATGTCGTGCTCGATCAGCAGGAGCGAGCAGCCATTGCCGATTTCGCCCTTGCAGATGCGCAGCAACAGGTCGGATAGCTCGTCGCTCTCGCGCGGGTTCAGCCCGGCGGCGGGCTCGTCCAGGCAAAGCAGCACGGGGTCGATGCACATGGCGCGCGCGATCTCGAGCCGCCGTTGCGCGCCGTAGGGCAGGGCGCCCGCCGGATCGTCAGCCCGTGCCGTGAGGCCGATCGCATCAAGCCAGCTTCGTGCCTTGTCGATCGCGGCATGCTGGATTGGGCGATAGCCACCCAGGCCGAACACCGCGAGCAACCCGCTCGCCACGTTCGGCATCAGCGTGTTGTGCTGCGCCACCATGAGGTTCTCCAGCACGGTCATCCCGGCGAACAAGCGGATATTCTGGAAGGTACGCGCCACGTGGGCACGGCGAGCGATGTTATGGCCCGGAATCCTCTGTAGCTCGAACATCGCTCCGTCGGCGTGAGTCAAGGCGAGGCGACCGGATGTGGGACGATAAAAACCAGTGATGCAGTTGAACACGGTGGTCTTGCCGGCGCCGTTCGGCCCGATGACGGCGGTGATGTGGCCAGCCTGCGCGGTAAAGGAGAGGCTATCGACGGCCAGCAGGCCGCCGAAGCGCATGGTCAGGTTCTCGACTGAGAGGATGTCAACCACGGCCTTCAGCAACCAGTTCGGCCGAAATCTCGCGCGGACGGCCCAGCGACACCGACGGTGTCCGGCCCGACACGAGGCCGCGTGGGCGCAGGACCATGACCACCACCAGGGCTAATCCAAAGAACAGCATCCGATACTCCACCAGATCAACGCCCGCGACCGTGATGCCGCGCAGCAATTCGGAGCCGCCAATCATCACCAACGCAGCTAGCGCCACGCCGAGCTGGCTGCCTAAGCCGCCGAGCACCACGATCGCGAGCACGATCGCGCTTTCGATGAAGGTGAAGCTTTCCGGGCTGATGAACGCCTGTCGGGTCGCGAAAAAAGCCCCCGCGAAGCCGCCGAACGTGGCGCCGATCGAGAACGCGGTGAGTTTGGTCACAGTGACGTTGATGCCGAGCGAGCGGCACGCCACTTCGTCCTCGCGCAATGCTTCCCAGGCGCGCCCCAGCGGCAGCCGACGCAAGCGCAGCGACACCCAGTTGGTCAGGAGTGCCAGGCCGAGGATCACGTAAAACAGGAAGATCACGCGGTGCGTTATGCTCGGTTCCAGGCCGAAGTAGCCGGCAAAACTACCCTCGCCTCCGGTCGCGGAGAAGGTCAATCCAAACAGGGTCGGACGCGGAATGCCGGAGATGCCGTTCGGGCCGCCAGTCAGCGAGACCCAGTTGAGGATGACCACACGGACAATCTCGCCGAAAGCCAATGTGACGATGGCGAGGTAATCGCCACGCAGCCTGAGGACGGGAAAGCCGAGCAGAATTCCGAAGAAGCCGGCGAACAGGCCCGCGAGCGGAAGGCAGGTCCAAAAACCCAGGCCGAACGTGGTCGCCGCGATAGCGAAGGTGTAGGCGCCTACCGCATAGAAGGCGACGTAGCCGAGATCGAGCAGGCCGGCGAGGCCGACCACGATGTTGAGCCCCCAGCCGAGCATCACGTAGGTCAACACCAAGATACCGAGGTCGAGGTAATAGCGGCCGGCATAGAACGGTAGGGTGAGAGCCAGGATCAGTAACACGGGCGCCACGTAGCGCCCAGCGTGGGCCAGGCCATTTGCCAGGGGCCGTGTTGTCGGCGCCCTGGTCGGACGCACGAAGCGCCAGCCGGACAGCAGCAGTCTACCGACGAACACGATCCCGACCGCGACGGCAACCGGAACAGGATGCCAGGACAGCACCAGCGAACGCGCCCCCGGATCGGTCCGCAGCCCGACCATCACGCCGAAGATGCCCAGCGCCACCAAGGCCGACAGGAATGCGTCGCGCAGTGCCTTGGTGGCCTTCGGCGGAGCGCCGAGTGGGCCGCTGCTCATACCTTCTCCACGTCGGCGCGGCCGAGGATGCCGGTCGGCATGAAGATCAGGACGAGGATGAGGATCGAGAACGCCGCCACGTCCTTGTATTGCGTGCTGAAATAAGCCGACCAGAACGTCTCGATCAAGCCGATCGCGAGCCCGCCCAGCACGGCGCCCGGTAGTGATCCGATTCCCCCGAGCACCGCTGCTGTGAACGCCTTCACGCCGGCGACGAAGCCGATGAAGAAGTCGATGACGCCGTAGTAAAGTAGGAACATCAGTCCCGCGACGGCGGCCAAGGCTGCGCCGATGACGAAGGTGAGGCTGATGGTGCGATCCGTGTCGATGCCAAGCAGCCCGGCCATCTTCAGGTCCTGCTCACACGCGCGCATGGATCGGCCAAGCGGTGTCTTGGTGACGAGCCAGGTGAATACCGCAAGAAGCGCCAGCGTGGTCGCGACGATCACGATCTGCATGTAGGAGAGCTGCACGGTGAAGCCCTCGGTGGGCAGGCCGAACCCGCCGGGGATGACCGGGATCATCGGCTTGGATCGGGCGCCCTGGCTCACCTGAACGAAGTTTTGCAGCACGATCGACATGCCAATGGCGCTGATTAGCGGCGCCAGGCGGAACGACCCGCGTAAGGGGCGATAGGCGATCCGCTCGACTGTCCAGCCATACAAGGCGGAGATGGCCGCCGCAAACAGCAGCGTGAGCGCGAGGGCGAGCGGCACCGAGCTGATGCCGAGCGCCGAAAGCCCGAGGAGCGAAATGAGCGACAAGAACGCGCCGATCATGAACACGTCGCCATGTGCGAAGTTGATCATGCCGATAATGCCGTAAACCATCGTGTAGCCGACAGCGATCAGCCCATAGATCATGCCCAGTGTGATGCCGTTGATCAGTTGCTGAAGCGCATATGCCACCCGGACCCCCGTCCAATTTCCAAGCAGCCAATGCTTGGCCGACAAACGAAGCACGGGGTTGCTCGTGGTGCAAGGCAGCAATGCTTTAGGCGCTCACTTCGCGTTCATGTGGATGACGCTCTTCCCACGACACCGCGTGCTTGCTATAGCGCTCTACGACATGAGACCTTCCCGTCTAGGATTGGTCTCACGGCGGGCGCATAGCTCAGTTGGTAGAGCAGCTGACTCTTAATCAG
>JANXXW010000206.1 GCA_025350425.1 Rhodospirillales bacterium | reverse complement strand
CGGGAAGGGTCATGCCCATGGCCTCGACCATGCAGGCCACCGTGCTGGCGGTGCCCATCACCATGCAGGTTCCGCGCGTGGGGGCGAGCCGGTCGGTCAGGGCCTCGATGTCAGCCTCGCCGATCTTCCCGGCGCGGTAATCGGCCCAAAGTCGCCGGCAATCCGTGCATGCGCCGAGCACCTCGCCCTTGTAGTGGCCCACCAGCATCGGCCCGGTCGGCAGCACGATCGCTGGGATGTCGGCGCTGGCAGCGCCCATCAGCTGCGCCGGGATGGTCTTGTCGCAGCCGCCGATCAGGACCACCGCGTCCATCGGCTGCGCGCGGATCATCTCCTCCGTGTCCAACGCCATGAGGTTGCGGAGGAACATGCTGGTGGGATGGGCGAAGCTTTCATGGATCGAGATGGTCGGGAACGCCATCGGCAGGCCGCCCGCCAGCATCACGCCACGCTTGGCGGCAGCGATCAGGTCCGGTACATTGCCGTGGCAGGGGTTGAAGTCCGAATACGTGTCGGTGATCCCAACGATCGGCCGGTCCAGCGCGTCGTCGGAATACCCCATGGCCTTGATGAAGACGCGTCGTAGAAACAACGAAAACCGCTCATCCCCGTAGCTGGTGAGCCCTTTCCGGAGCCCCTTCTTTGCGTCCTCCACTGACCGTGTCTCCCCAGATAGGTATGTCTTATAACAATATGCCGGCCGAGACCGAAGCGGAGGTCTCATGGGCGTTCGATTGCCTCGCAGCTTGCGTTTCACAATGCAAGACGGTGTCACGCCCGGAAAAACGTAACGCTCTCGACGACGAGCGATTACATCGCCCGCGAGACGGAGCGCGCTGGCTTGTGTCGCGGCATCGCCTCTGCCTGTATTGGCGCGGGGCAGGGAACCGCCATGCTCATCGAAACGGGAGGCTTCCATTGATGAACCTTGCTGGAACAGCCGCACTCGTCACCGGTGGAGGCTCCGGCCTCGGCGCCGCCACCGCGCGCGCGCTGGCAGGGAATGGGGCCAAGGTCGCCGTGCTTGACATCAACGAGACCAACGCGGCCGTAATCGCCGCTGAGATCGGCGGCGTTGCCGTGCGGTGCGACGTATCGGATGCCGCCTCCGCCGAGGCTGCAATCGCTATGGCGGCCCAGGCGCATGGCCCGGCCCGCATCCTGGTGAACTGCGCCGGGGTCGGCACGCCGGGCCGTATCGTCGGGCGGGAAGGCCCGATGCCGCTGGGTGACTACGAGCGCGTCATCCGCGTCAACCTGATCGGCACCTTCAACATGCTGCGTGTGGCGTCCAGCGCGATGTCCACGCTGGACCCGTTGGAGGACGGCGAACGTGGCGTCATTGTGAACACCGCCTCGGTCGCGGCATACGACGGCCAGATCGGCCAGGCCGCCTACGCGTCCAGCAAGGGCGGCGTCGTCAGCCTCACGCTTCCCGCCGCCCGCGAACTCGCCCGCTTCGGCATCCGCGTCATGACCATCGCACCCGGCCTGTTCCTAACCCCCATGATGGAGGGCCTGCCACCCGCCGCACAGGCCAGCCTCGGCGCATCCGTGCCCTATCCCCCACGCCTCGGCCAGCCGTCCGAATACGCTGCTCTCGTGCTGCACATCCTCGCCAACACCATGCTAAACGGCGAGACCATCCGGCTCGACGGCGCGCTCCGCATGGCGCCAAAATGAGCTTCCCCGCGCCCGCGATTTCACGGTCGTGGCCCTCACTCTCCCGAAGTCAGCAGGAACAGCAGCGTCTGCAACGTCACTTTCCCCTGTAGCCCGATGCGCTTCACGAACTTCGCCTCATGCGCCTCGACCAGCGCATCCAGCCGCACCATCGCCGCCTCTCCGGACGCCGTCAGATACAATGCCAGCGATCGCCGGTCTGCCTCCAAGGGGCGCCGTTCCACCAGCCCGCGTTGCTCGAGCGCGTCAAACATCGGCCCAAAATTGCTGCGCTGGATCCCGAGCGCCGCACTCACCTCGGTCTGCCGTGCGCCGGGATTGAGTGCGATGAGTTTCAGCACCGAATACTGCGCCGGCCGGATGTCCTCGTCGGCGAAGCGTGCGTGGAAATCCTCGAAGATTGCCATCTGCGCGCGCCGCGTCAGATACCCCATCAGGTTCGGCAGCGGCCCCATGTCCAGCCCGTCGTCGCGATCCTTTACTTTCGTGTCAGCTGATTTTGTCATGCCGCAGTGTTCACCAAAACCATCGAACGACCAAGGTGCCGGGAGGCGCTGCCCGCCATGAAGAAACTCCTTCTCGCCGTCAATCAACTCGTGCGGGACGGCAACAAGCTGTGCCTTGGCTCGACCCGCGCCGATGGCCGTAAAATCCCTCCCATGTTCCTGCCCGAGACGAAAACTCCAGCCAAGAGCCAGCGCAAGTGGGACTTGTTCAAGCCGGTCGGCGTT
>JANXXW010000200.1 GCA_025350425.1 Rhodospirillales bacterium | reverse complement strand
CCGCTGTTCGACAAGGGGCGCACCCTCTACAACCTCGACCGCGCCGGTCCGGTCGCTCGCCACCGCCGGGTAGTTCATGATGCCGACGAGGATCGCCATCATCTCCTGTTCGAGAAGGTCGATACCCAGCACCTCGGCGGCGCGCTTCGAGGTATAGTGGATCGTCACCACCTTGCTGTCGGCCCCGCGCCCGAACTTGCGCCAGAAACGGTCGCGGAAGATCAGCTCGTAGGCGCTGCGGACGTCGGGGTTGGCGATCGATTTCGCCAGCTCCCGCAAGGTCACCTGCACCGCCGCCTTCTGCTCCGGCGTCGACGCCTCGACCGCCTCCGCGTGGGCATGCCAGAGAACGTCGTGGAGCGGGGTCGTCGCGTCCTTGCCGATCAGCGCCTCGAACGCCGCCGCCCCGCCGTCGCGGACGATGTCGTCGGGGTCCTTGCCCAACGGCAGCGTCGCGAACCGCAGCGACTTGCCGGGCTCAAGCAGCGGCAGCGCGCGCAGCGCCGCGCGCAGGCTGGCGCGCTGGCCCGCCGCGTCGCCGTCGAAGCACAGCACCGGAGACGGCGACAGGCGCCACAGCTCCTCCAGTTGTTCCTCGGTCAGCGCCGTTCCCAGCGGGGCCACAGCGGCACCGAAGCCTGCTTGGTGCAGCGCGATCACGTCCATGTAGCCTTCGACCACGACGACATCGCCGCCGGCGCGGCTGGCGGCGCGGGCGCGATCGACGGCGAACAAGGTGCGCCGCTTGGAGAATAACGGCGTCTCCGGACCATTCACGTATTTCGGCTGGCCATCGCCCAGGATACGCCCCCCGAAGCTGATCTCCCGTCCGCGCCGGTCGCGGATCGGGAACATCACCCGGTTGTAGAACAGCTCGCGCGGCGCCTGCCCATCGCCGGGATCGCGCAGCAATCCCGCTTCCAGCAGCATCGCCGGGGTCGCGTCCTGCTTGGCCAGTTCGGCGGTCAGCGAACCTCGCCCATCGCCTGACCATCCAAGACCGAACGCCGCGATCGTGTCGTCGCTCAGCCCTCGTTCTCGCAGGTAGGCCAGCGCGCGCGCGCCGTCAGGTTCAAACAGACGCCGTTGGAACGCGCGGGCGGCGGCGGCCAGGACGCCGTGAAGATCCAGCCGAAGCTGCTCGGCCGCCGCCTGGGTGGGGCTGGCCTTGGGCACTTCGAGGCCGGCTTCGCTTGCCAGCTTCTCCACCGCTTCCATGAAACCGGCGCCCTCGGTCTGCATCACGAAGCTGATCGCGTCGCCATGGGCGCCACAGCCGAAGCAGTGGAAGGCATCCTCGTAGACATAGAACGAAGGCGTCTTTTCGCCGTGGAACGGGCAGCAGCCTTTCCATTGCTTGCCGGATTTTGCCAGCCGCACCCGCCGCCCGATCAGCCCCGCGATCGGCGTGCGCGCCCGCAGCTCCTCCAGAAATTGCGGCGGAAGCGCCATCAGCCGCCCAATTTCGCCTTCACCAGCGGGCCGACCCGCGCCATGTCCAAAGTAGCAGCGTGCTTTGCCCGCAACGCGGCCATCACACGACCCATGTCCTTGATCGAGGTGGCGCCGGTCTCGGTGACTGCTTCCGCCACGGCCGCCTCAGTCGCTGCCGCATCCATTTGTTGCGGCAAAAAGCCATTGATAACCGTAATCTCGGCTTCCTCCTTGGCCACCAGTTCCGGCCGGTTGCCCTGCCGATACATGTCCACGCTCTCGCGACGGGACTTCACCATTCCGCGCAGCATCGCCACGATCTCCTCATCCGGCACCCTCTCGACACCCTTGGGTCGGGCTGCGATGTCGATGTCCTTCAGCTTGGATGTAACCATCCGCAACGCCGACACGCGCGGCGCATCGTGTGCGAGCATCGCGGTTTTCAGCTCAGCAGTGAATTGTTCGCGCAAGGTCATTATCGTCTCCATCAGGTTGAGCCTATCACGCCGGGAATTACTTTCCCACTCACAAGAATTTACATTGAAACGGGAAATTAATTCCGTCACATTGAGATCATGCCAATCTCCGTTGACGAAATCATCGACCGTCTCGGCAATGCCGAGGCTGCCGCCCGCCTTCTCGGTGTCGGTACGGAAGCCGTTCGCAAATGGCGCCAGAGCCAGGCGATCCCTGCCCGCCATTGGCCGGCAGTGCTTCGCATCACCGGCCTTGGCCTGTCGGACCTGCCGGGCGCCCCACCCGCTCCTTCCAGCACCGACGATGGCGCCGGTGTGCCCGCAGGCGCCACTGCTGCCCTCGTGCTGGCCGATGGCGGCGTATTCTGGGGCCGGGGCTTCGGCGCGCATACCAACCAGTCTCCCGTGAGCGAAATCTGCTTCAACACCGGCATGACCGGCTACCAAGAGACCCTGACCGATCCCTCCTACGCCGGCCAGATCATCACTTTCACATTCCCCCATATCGGCAATGTCGGCGTGAACCCCGAGGATCTCGAAGCCACCACAATCGCCGCGCGAGGGCTGATCGTAAAGCAGGACGTGACGGAGCCGAGCAACTGGCGCGCCACCCAGGGCCTCGATCAATGGCTGCGCAGCCAGGGCGTCCCCGGCCTCGCCGGGATCGACACCAGGGCGCTCACCATCCGCATCCGTGACGGGGGGGCACCCAACGGCGTGCTGGCCTTTCCCGCCAATTGCAGGTTCGACCTCCCGGCGCTCCAGGCGCAAGCCGCTGCTTGGCCCGGCCTCGAGGGCATGGATCTCGCGAAATCCGTCTCCTGCACCCAGTCCTATAGTTGGGATGAGACCGAGTGGGCGTGGCCCAACGGTTTCGGCCGCCAGACAGCGCCCACGCGGCACGTCGTCGCCGTCGATTACGGGGCCAAACGCAACATCCTGCGCTGCCTCGCCTCCGCCGGTTGCCGCGTAACCGTGGTTCCGGCAGACGCCACCGCCGAAGACATACTGCGCCACCGCCCCGACGGCGTCTTCTTGTCCAACGGCCCGGGCGATCCTGCTGCGACCGGCGCCTACGCCGTCGCCGCCATCCAGGGCGTGATCGAGGCCGGCAAGCCGATCTTCGGCATCTGCCTCGGCCATCAGTTGCTGGCGCTCGCCCTGGGGGCGAGGACCTACAAGCTTGATCGCGGCCATCGCGGTGCCAACCAGCCGGTGAAGGACCTCGCCACCGGCAAGGTCGAAATCACCAGCCAGAACCACGGCTTCGCGGTCGACGACAAGTCGCTGCCGGCAGGTGTCCGCATCACCCATATCAGCCTGTTCGACGGCAGCAACGAGGGCATCGCCTGCGACGAGAAGCGGTGCTTCAGCGTGCAATACCATCCCGAGGCCAGCCCCGGCCCGGCGGACAGCCACCATCTGTTCAAACGCTTCATCGACGCGCTGGTCTGAAGGACACCCCATGCCCAAGCGCACTGACATCCACTCCATCCTGATCATCGGCGCCGGGCCGATCGTCATCGGCCAAGCCTGTGAATTTGACTATTCCGGCGCCCAGGCCTGCAAGGCGCTGCGGGCCGAGGGCTACCGCGTCATCCTGGTGAACTCCAACCCCGCCACCATCATGACAGATCCCGGATTGGCCGACGCCACCTACGTCGAGCCGATCACGCCGGAATTCGTCGAGCGCATCATCGCCAAGGAAAAGCCGGACGCGCTGCTGCCTACGATGGGCGGCCAAACGGCGCTCAACACGGCCTTGGCGCTTGACGCCAGCGGCGCCCTGGCACGGCACGGGGTGGAGTTGATCGGCGCCAAGGCGGACGTGATCGACCGCGCCGAGGACCGGCTGAAGTTCCGCGACGCGATGGCGGAAATCGGCATCGAAAGCCCGCGCAGCATGATCGCCCATACGCTGGCCGAAGCGCGAGAGGCCCTTGCCATGGTGGGCCTGCCCGCAGTCATTCGCCCGAGCTTCACGCTGGGCGGCACCGGCGGCGGCATCGCCTACAACCGCGAAGAATTCGAGCAGATCGTCACCGGCGGCCTCGATGCCTCGCCCACGACCGAGGTTTTGGTCGAGGAAAGCGTGCTTGGCTGGAAGGAGTACGAGATGGAGGTGGTCCGCGACAGCGCGGATAACTGCATCATCGTGTGCGCCATCGAGAACGTTGATCCCATGGGCGTCCACACCGGCGACAGCGTGACGGTGGCGCCGGCGCTCACGCTGACCGACAAAGAATACCAGATCATGCGCGACGCATCGATCGCGTGTCTGCGCCGCATCGGGGTTGAGACCGGCGGCTCGAACGTGCAGTTCGCGCTCAACCCGGCCGATGGACGCCTGCTGGTGATCGAGATGAACCCGCGCGTGTCGCGATCCTCGGCGCTGGCGTCCAAGGCCACCGGCTTCCCGATCGCCAAGATCGCCGCCAAGCTCGCGGTTGGCTACACCCTTGACGAACTCACCAACGATATCACTCGCACGACGCCCGCAAGCTTCGAGCCGACCATCGACTACGTGGTGGTGAAGATCCCCCGCTTCACCTTCGAGAAATTCCCCGGAACGCCCGCGCTGCTCTCGACCAGTATGAAGTCGGTCGGCGAGGCGATGGCGATCGGCCGCAGCTTCGCCGAGGCGTTACAGAAGGGCCTCCGCAGCATGGAGACCGACCTGTCCGGCCTGGATCCCGTCGAGCCGCCCGGCGACGGCACGCACGACGCCTACCGTGCCGCCCTGTCCGCGCCCAGGCCCGACCGCCTGCTGATGGCGGCCCAGGCGTTGCGCGCCGGGCTGTCAGTCGAGGACATTCACGAAGCCTGCAAGTTCGACCCCTGGTTCCTGCGCGAACTGGAAAAGATCGTCGCAGCCGAGGTGGAGATCGCCGCCGGCCTGATATCTGACGCCCACGCGCTGCGCCGCATCAAGGCGCTTGGCTTCTCCGACGCCCGCATCGCCGCACTCGTCGGCAAGCCGGAGGCGGAAGTGGTGGCTCACCGCCACGCTCTCGGCGTGTTGCCGGTTTTCAAGCGCATCGACACCTGCGCCGGTGAGTTCGGCGCCAGCACGCCTTACATGTATTCCACCTATGAAGGTGGCTTCGGCGTGCCCGAATGCGAAGCGCGGCCGACATCGCGCGACAAGATCATCATTCTCGGCGGCGGCCCGAACCGCATCGGCCAGGGCATCGAGTTCGATTATTGCTGCGTCCACGCCGCCTATGCTCTGCGTGAGGCGGGCTTCGAGACCATCATGATCAACTGCAACCCCGAAACCGTCAGCACCGACTACG
>JANXXW010000199.1 GCA_025350425.1 Rhodospirillales bacterium | reverse complement strand
GTCACCGGCACCGACATCTCCACCGGGGAAGGCGTGGCGGCGGCTCAGGCGGCACTCGGTGGCAGCCCCGAACTCACGAGCCAGCTTCGCGTGCGGCTTGCTCAGATCGCGGCCGATAACGCGCAGGCCGAACGCGTGGCGGACCAGGCCGCGCTGGCCGCCCGCTTCGCCGACGTGGCCGGCGCCCGCGCGCAGACGGTCTCGCTCGCGCAAGCCAAAAGTGCCGTGCAATGGGCGCCGGTCGTGATCTCGACGGTCGTGCTGTTCACGTTTGGCACCGTGATGTGGCTGGCGCTCACCCACGCCTTGCCGCTCGGCTCGGAGACCATCCTCAACATGCTGCTCGGCACGCTGGCCGCCATGGCGACCAGCGTGGTGGCCTACTGGGTCGGCAGCAGCGCCGGCAGCGCCACCAAGACGGAGATGCTCTATCGCAGCAACCCGCCGGGATAACGGCGTCAGGCATCCGCGGCGAGCCACCCGAGCCGGTGCAGGAACAGCCGCGACTGCCGCGCCATGCTGTTGCCAATTTCCGCTGCGAACACCTCGATGTCTGCCCGCGCGACGATACGAAGCACGCCGTATTCGCCGTCGTTGTCGTGGCGGTGGGCCGCCAGGATGTCCGCCGCAAGCAGGCTCGTCCGCATGACGATGCCGAGGTCACAGACATGGGTGACGGCGTGTTCCACGAGCGCGAACGGTTCCGCGTCGTCGATCATGTCGAACGATATCCCCAGTTCCTCCCGCAGCTCGGCGGCACCCTGGCGGATCACGTCGATGCTGCCGTCCGGCGCAGTGGCACCGGGATCGACGCTGCCGGCCGGGGCGAGCTGCCACAGCCCGGCCTGGTAGATCGCCCGCTCCGGCCGACGCCCGAACACGACGCCGTCCGGGCCGATCACCAGCCCGTTCACCGCCAGCGAGCGCAGGCGCAGGCGCCCGAATATGTCGGGCTGCTCAAGCTGGGCGACCAGCCGTCGGTATTCCGTCCAGTGTCCCGTGATCAGGTCGGGCCCGATCTCCTCGGCACAGAACACCCGGCCATTGAACAGCCGCTCCCCCAGCCGCGCCCGAGCCCGTAGCCATAATCGTTCCACTTCAAGATCTAGATCGCGGTCCAACTCCGGCATCTCCCTCGTGGCCTTGACACGAAGGTCTCGGTCGATGTCGTGGATCGCCCAGCGTCCATTTCCAGGGTGTGGGCCGCTGGCCGGCGTCGCAGATGGCACGAATACGTGGGTTTCCGGTCCGGGAGCGCATTGTTTTATATTACGAAAACGCAATTTACTCTCCTTGAGGATTGCTTGATTGCACCCAATCGTGAACGAAAGTATGCTGTTGCATTGTGGCTTCTTGAGACCTTCGTTCTTAAAATGTGCATAGCAATGGAAAGACCTGAAGCATGATCCCTGCGATTACCACCGATAAACTAACGGGAGTTCTCCGCGATACCATCGTTGGCACCGTGCGCCGCGACGGCCCAGACCTTTCCGCTCGTCAACTCGGTGTGTTCCTTATCAGCTATCTCGATCATGGCCCGCATACCGTACGTGGTCTGGCGGCCCAACTGAATGTTTCCAAGCCGGCAATCACCCGCTCCCTGGATCGTCTTGAGGAACTCGGCCTCGCCCGCCGGGTGGTCGATCCCGCCGACCGGCGCAGCGTTTTGGTGCAACGGACCCGCGAGGGAGCCAGCTACATGGCCGCCGTTCGTGCTCTCATGAACGAATCCGCCGGTGGCAAGACCGCGACCGCCGCTCCCGTCGAGCGTGCCCGTACAGGCTGATCGTTGGGTGGTTCGCTTGAACCACACGATCTTTCGCGCGATATTGTAGTGCCGCAGGAGAGCATACGATGTCGAAGCAGACCTTCGAGAACCCGCTTGATCCATCCCCCGAGCACGAAAAGCGTGTCCGTGACCGTGCCTACTTTCTTTGGTTGCAGGAAGGAAAGCCGGCGGGGCAAGCGGAAAACTACTGGGAACGCGCGCGTGAATTGGAGGCGTTGCATTCGCCGGTCGGCTTGGAGCCGAACCCAATGATCGCGCACCCCAGTGGCCCGCCACCCGTGGATATCGTGGATGAGGCCGCACTTCAGGACAATCTGGGCGAGTTTCCCGATCGTGTCGCCGATCAGGGTGACCGTCGGGCAACCCCCATGACCAAAAGCCAAGCCCGGAAGGCTCGCGCCCCAAAGGCGTGAGCCTCCCCGGCCACCAGCCTCAGGCGCTTTTTGTCAGCGCATCCACTTCGGCTAACTCGTCGCCGGTCAACTTCCACTGACCGGCGGCGGCGTTCTGTTCAAGCTGTTCCGGCTTGGTGGCTCCGGCGATCACGCTCGACACCGGCGATTGCGCCAATAGCCAGCTGAACGCCAGTTCGAGTATCGTGTGGCCGCGGGCCTCCGCGAAATCGAACAGCTTTTCAGCCACGTTCCAATTCCGCTCGGTCATGTAGCGATCCGCGAGGCGCGGCGTTTTGGTCAGCCTGGCACCTTCCGGCATTGGCGTGTTGCGACGATACTTGCCCGTGAGCAGGCCGCTTGCGAGAGGAAAGTAAGGGAGCAGTCCCATCCCGTAATGCCGCGCTGCCGGCAACAGGCCCGTTTCGGCATCACGCACGAGCAGTGAATACTCGTCCTGGCAAGAAATAAACGGGTTCAATCCCTCTGTCCTGGCCGTCCAGGCCGCATCCGCGACCTCCCAGGCCACCACGTTCGAGCAGCCGACGTAACGCACCTTGCCGGCGCGAACCAGGTCGTCCAGGGCGCGCAGTGTCTCCTCGATCGGTGTCAGCGGATCGGGGCGGTGCATCTGATACAGGTCAATCCAGTCCGTCTGTAGCCGCTTGAGGCTCGCTTCCACCGCCGAGACGATGTAACGCCGCGAGGCACCCTTCAGCACTTCCTCCGCGTCCATCGGCATCGCGAACTTGCTCGCCAGCACGATCCGCTTGCGGTCATGGCCCAGGATCTTGCCCATTGTCGTCTCGGACCCGCCGCGCTCGCCATACACGTCGGCTGTGTCGAACAACGTGATGCCGAGGTCGAGCGCCTTGTGGATCACGGTGCGCGCCGCTTCGTCGTCGATCCTGCCACCGAAATTATTACAGCCCAACCCAATTGCCGACACCCGCAGGCCCGACCGCCCCAGATTACGAATTTCCATTTATACTTCCTTGATGGTCCGTCGCCGTCGTTTCAGCCTCGGTGCGGAGCAAGCTCCCGGCTGGCGATTTCGTTGATGAGCTTACGGGCGATGGCCTCTCTGAAGGATTGGAAATCGTGGATCTCGACCACGAAGCTTCCCACACCGCCGGTCACGTTCTCGCGGTAATAGTTGGCCAGGCCGCCCGGTGGCTGGACGTGCGCGAAGGTCCATGACATCGGCTTATCGTTGATGATGGCGAGCCCGTTGATGGTCACGCCCGATTCAACGGCGTGGTTCCGCGTCTCGGACACCTCTGGCCCATGATTGCTGGTTCCATCGCCACACACGTCGATCACCCGGCGCTGCGTCTCGAAACCGGACCCCGCGATATTTTTCAGCGCGAGCTCGATACCGGCACCGATCGCCGTGCGGCCCCAGGCACTTCGCGACGCGCGTGTCATTTGGTCGGCAAACGCCTGGGCGGTCTCGGCGTCCCGAATTACCGTCCAGTCCACGATGGTCCGCGTTTCGTAACTGCTGGCGAACTCCACGTATTGTACTGCGATGGCCCCGATTGCGCCGTTCTTGATGGCCGCGATCACCTGCGGGTTGGCGAACGCCGCCGCATAGCCTTGCTTCTGCATCTCGAACTCGTGGTCGTCGATGCTGCGTGACACATCGTCGACCAAGACCAACACGACATCCACGGCTTCGGCCGCGCGCGCCTCGCGCTGCGGCATGATTGCGGCGGCAAGCAGAAGGGCAGGGATGAACCAACGCATGCGCCATGTTGGCGCAGGTCCGATGGGTCAGACAAGCGGAAAGCGCTTACTGGCTGGCCCATACGATACGGTGCATCCACATCACGTCGGCCAAATCGAACGTGTAGTCGGGATGTTCGGGGTTCAGGCTCCGCAATTCCACCCGCCGGGCGGAGCGTCTGGCCAGTTGCTTGGCCATTACCTCGCCCCGGAGCGTGCGTATCACGACGCGGTCGCCGCGCCGGATCGGTGCCGCTGGGGACACCACCACATGGTCCCCGTCGCGAAAGACCGGCTCCATGCTGTCGCCGCTGATTTCCAGAGCATAGGCGTGGGGGTCGCCGATCTCGGGCAGTGAAACCTCGTCCCATCCGCCGCCCACGGGATAACCACCATCGTCGAAGAACCCGTCAGACCCGGCCTGCGCCAGGCCGATCAGCGGGATGCGCCGTGCCACGGCGGCCATGCGGCTGCCGCCCGGCATTGCGCGCGCGCCGGTCACCAATGACGTGAACGCCTCGAGGCTGGCTCCCGTCGCGTCCAACACCTTGGCGAGGCTCTCGGTGCTCGGCCAGCGCTCCCGGCCATCCGGCATCTTGCGCTTGGATCGATTGAACGTTGTCGGATCCAGTCCGGAGCGCTTGGCAAGCCCGGACGCGGACAATCCATACTCGGCGGCGAGCGTGTCCAACGCGCGCCAGATATCATCGTGCTTCATGTTCAGCCCTAACCAGGGGCAGCCATGCCCCGCCTACTCCACGTGATCACTGTAATAGGACTTCTCACCAAAAGAAATAGGAACAATCCCCTAATTTAATTGCGCTTTTCATCACGAGAGTGTTAACTCCGGTTCGTCTCAACTCGTTCGGGAGGCTAAAAAATGGGTCTGACACTTTGCCATTCGTCGCTCACGCCGCGCGCTGCGCCACCGCCCCGGCAGCCCGCCGGCCTGCCCGCCGCCATCAAGTTTCGCAGTGCCGAGGAAGCTTGGTTCTGGGCCATGGCGGCCCTGGCCGCACGTCGTGACGGGACTGGCAAAGCAAGCACGCGAATCGCGCGTCCTTGTGATCCAGACGACATCCTTCGCTGCCTGGATCAACTATATCGGCAACGCCGTATTCATCTCGAGCATGGCCGTATCCTGCGGGTTTGGGGTGAGCGTCAAACCCCACCCGACCCCCGCTACAAAGGCGAGGCGAGTGATCATTTTCTCTGGACCGAAGTGATGGAACGGCTTGACTGGCCGCTCCGCGTCAAAGGCATCGTGCGTTAACCCCGTGATAATGCGGCAATAGGAAATCATGCTTTACGCTGAATTCTGGCTTTCCGATAAGGCGTCGCTGTCGGCAGCCAAAGCATGCTCTTCGGTCTTCGTGCCGCACCCCTGAACTCAGGCCGCTTCCCGCGGGAGGCGGCCTTTTTTGTCAATCGAAAGGACCACCGTCATGGCATTCACGATCCGCGACCTTTCTGTTCTGGCCTATGCCCAGGGCTTCACGCTGTGGCACTACAAGGCCGGTGCCGATCGCCTTGGCACCGTTGGTGCCGGTGGCTACTTCGACGCTGCGTCCGATATGCTGGCGAGCGGCGACATGATGATGGTTTCCTCGCCTGAAGGCGGCCGGATGCTGTGCGTCGCCGCGTGCCAGAACGGCGTCCTTACCGCCGCCTTGGCCTGACGGGCCGTTTCATGATCTCCGAAGCATGGCGTATCAGCCCCTGCTCGGTGATCTCGAACCGTCCGTCCGCCCGATGTGCGGCGAACTGCATTTCGGCCAGCCGCTCCAGGCACGGACCATCCTTCAGGCCAGGCGGACGTCCCACCTCCTCGGCCTGCACCAGCCGGTGCATCGCCGAGCGGCAGCACGTTTCGAGGTATGGCTCGCTCCAGAGCAGGTCCGGTACTTTGTTTGACGGCGTTTGCGGCATAGGGGTGGCGATACATCGTGGCCGTGCTCCCTTACAAGTGGAACCGGATCCCCGGAGCCGCGTAACTTCAAATCTTGAAGACAATCCGCCGAAGCCTGGGAAAGCGCGCCACCGATTTCGTGGCCGATTGATCGTTGCCCCGTCAGCTCGCAGGCGAACCCGGCCTCTCCAAAGCCGCTGAAAGCACCGCATCGCGCGGTTTGCGCCCGCACCTCGGCATTGGCCGATCTATACGCGCCGCCCCGCGACGAGACGTTGCAGCATCCCAGCTGCGTCTATCACATCATGCGCCGCCATTACGCCCGCTACACACCGCGCGGCGAGATCGAGGTGAAGGCATTGGCGACGGACCGCCTGCGTCCGTTCGTGATCCAGGGCCGCACGGTCTACGAGATCGGGATGCCATGGGTGTACGGCGGGAAGGGTTGCGCGCGGGGCGCCGTCGCCAACGTGTTGCTGGCCATCACCGGCGACCTGAACGTCACGATCCACTCGACCAAGGCGCTATCGTGCGGGATGCGGAAAAAAGGCGTGCCTCAAGCTTGCCCCGCTTGGCTAACTCCTGCTGCCGAGCTGGCTGGCTTGGTCAAGCGTTTGCAGGCTTTGCTGCTGGCTGGCACTGGCCGGCATCCCGCCGCTGCACCCCGCGAGGAGTTGCGTCAGCATCAGGGCAATCACGAGGCGAAGCGGCGTCGGCATGTGAGATTTCCAGAGTGTCTGGACCAATCGCTACATGCGCGTGTCAGTTCACCCGGAATCGCTCGAACCACGCCAACTGGCAGATCACCTCGCTGGCGAAATGCGACGGCCGGTATACGCCCGAGCTGTGCGAGACCGCTGGCCCACGCACGTAGGCGGCTTCCACGCCGGCCAGCTTCAACGCCGTGTAAGCCTGCAACGCCTCGCTCGCCGGGGTGCGGCTGTCGGCCTCGCCGGCGATCACCATCGTTGGCGTTCGCGCGCGCCCGAGATGCGTGAGCGGTGACCGCTGCCGATACTTGCGGTCAGCCTCCCACGGCAGGTCGCCGCCCATCCAGGTGCGCCCGACGGTCGGGCCGATATCGGCGGTCAGCACCCAGCTTTCCCACGCCACCACCGGCTTGATCGATACCGCCGCGCGGAAGCGGTCGGTGTGGCCAACGCTCCATAACGTCAATGTCCCGCCGCCGCTGACGCCGCCCACGAACAGGTTGTCCGCGTCGATGTCCGGCCGCGCCGCCACGACGTCGAGCGCATCCATCAAATCGTCCCAGTCCGGTCCGGGATAGCGGTCGTGCAACGCCTGGAGGAACGCCTCGCCATACCCGGTCGAGCCGCGTGGGTTGACGCCCAGCACCGCGTAACCCACCGCCGCC
>JANXXW010000186.1 GCA_025350425.1 Rhodospirillales bacterium | reverse complement strand
CCGCCAATGCCGGCAGCCTCCATGTTCAGCTCATCCCCTATGATTTCGGCGTCCCCGGCACCCCGGAGGATGGCGGCCACGCCGCCCACACCCTCCCCCTCGGCCCCCAATCCGTCGCGCTATGGAACGCCATCGCCGCCGACGCCGGGGAAACCCTCGGCATCTCCACCCCCGGCGGCCTCATGCTGGCCGACAGCAGCAAGGGCATGAGCTGGCTGCGCGCCAAGGCCGCCATGGAGGCGCGCTGGGGGATCGAGACCCACGTGATTGGCGCCAACGAACTACGCAACCTCGCCCCGCATCTTTCGGACAACATGGTGGGCGCCGTGTTCTGTCCCACCGAGGGCCGGATCGATCCCCTGCGCGGCACCATGGCGCTACGCCGCCTCGCGCTGAAGCACGGTGCGCGCCTGCTGCCCGGCGCCGAAGTCTCGACCATCGCGAGCGACGGCGATGCCTGGCGTGTGGAGACCAGCAGGGGCAGCATCACCGCCGGCCGCGTGGTCAACGCCGCCGGTCCCTGGGGCGGCCGCATCGGCGGGATGGTCGGGCTAGACCTGCCGGTCACCGGCACCGTGCAGCAGGTCATCGTCACCGAACCGGCGCCCCGCCTGGTCGAGCACCTCGTCGCCTACGCCCACCGCCACCTGTCGCTCAAGCAGCAGGACAGCGGCGGCCTGCTGATCGGCGGCGGCTGGTTCGGCGCGTTCGATCCCGCCGACGGCCGCTCTCGCAATCTGCGCCGCAACATCGAAGGCAATTTGTGGGTCGCGGCCCAGGTGCTGCCCGCGCTGCGCGGCCTGTCGATCATCCGAAGCTGGACCGGCATCAACACCGGGATCGATCGCGCGCCGTTGTTGGGCGAGGTACCGGGGCTTCTAGGGTTCTTCAATGCGCTGACCGCCAATGGGTATACACTCGGGCCGGTGTGCGGCCAGATCACGGCAGAGGCCGTGCTGCGCGGCGAGACGGTGGACGTGCGATATCAGCTTGCGCGATTTGGGTGATTGCCACGCGACGCAGGGGGTTACGTCGTCACCGCTGAAAAGCTATTTCCCAGCGTAAATGCTGCCCAATCCCAGGCGACGAGCTTGCCGACTGCGTGACATGAAGCTCCGTGCCAGATCGGCGCTCCCTTTAGCAACCTCGCCATCCTCCACGGCCCACGCAGGCTCGCCGACTACGCCACCGATGGCATGCTGATCGCTTACGCACCACGCTGTTCACCGTGTCCTATCCAGCACCCGTGAGGGCGTGGTCCGCTCGCACGGAAGCACGCTCGATCGCTGGACGGAGAAGCTAGACGCGACGTGGACCTGAACCAAATTTGCACCGGAGCTACGACTGGGCGCGAAACGAAAATCAGGTTTCCCAGCGATTTGATAGATGGTGGCCTATGAGGTCCTGGTCGATGCGACGGTGACCCACGCGGGAAGTCCGCTTGAAGGTTTCTCCGCCATGCGTCGCATAGCGCCAGTGGCAGCCTCATCTCCCTGCAGCGGGTGCTGCGACTTAAATTTCAACATCTCGGCGATCGGTGCCACCGGTACAGTTTTTCTAGTTTTTTCCAATAAATAAATCGAATGAGAAGTTACTCTCGCACAAATGTATGCAGGTAGATCAGTAATGAGAGTATCTACACGTTTATAAAAGACTTTCTGACATTCACGTGAATTGATGACGTTGCGTCTTATCGCATTTTGATATTATGAAGCGTTCTCAGATACATAAATTATAAATAAGGTTATTAACACTTTATTAACGTTTTTTTTATATATAGTCTATTGCGCACCCGCTCATCTCGCTCTAACAAAAGATATGGCGATCCAGCCACGGAGAAACTGATATGTCTCAAACCAGCACTTCCTCATTGTCGGTGATCATCGCGTCCGAGGTCGATGTTAACCTCGTGGTGACGCCTTCCAAGCCCGCAATGGATAGCTTCAAGGACTCCGGCCGAGTACATGTAGGCGGCCTTGCTATTCGTTACGACAGCATCAAAGACGCAGGTCGCGTACATGTTGGCGGCTTGGCGATTAAGTTCTAATCAGCTGGGAGCACGAGCATCCCGTAAAGCTTACGGGATGCTCCCTTCCAAGCACGAGAAAAATATGGATCCGGAACGTATCGTTGAGTTCTGCCGACTTATCCCACAAGCACGGTTGCCGAAAAGGGCAGAACGTTCAGCTGCGGGATTTCTGCCGAGCCGTGCCATGCGTTATTGCGATGCTCTAACATCCGCAACTGGATATGGGTACTGGGTATTTCCACCGCTTGATATCCGGCTGATTTGGGATGGCGAGCAGGTGTTCTGGTCCTACGGCGAGGATGAAAGCTGGCTTCCATTAAGCGCCACAGATAGCGGTGCCGTACAGTTTCCCAACTACGCGGCTGTATTCGACGGCGTCGCGCCGGAATTCCTGAAAGGCTGTTCACCTCCGTTCCTTGGCGCAATGCCGGAGTTAGGCGGTGTACAGATGTGGACCGGTCTGTTGGCCAAAACCCGACCGGGTTGGAGCCTTTCTGTCCGCTCCCCCGTCAACCTTCCCGCAATATCAGGGCTCATTCCCTGGGAGGGAATAGTCGAGACAGACATTTGGTTCGGCCCTCTATTCACGAACTTCCGGCTGACGAAAACCAACGTGCCGGTCTACGTACGCGCATCCGTACCCTTCCTCCAGGTGCAGCCAGTGCCGCAGATGGCGTATCAGGACAGCACGCTCAATTCTTATTCCTGCATTGAAGCAGCCGGTCTGGAAGCCTCAGATTGGAACCGTCTTGGTGAGGTACTGCTGCCTCACCCGGACGCCGAAGCTCGCCAAGGCGCCTACGCGGTCACTGTGCGCAAACGCCGCATGTGTCCGGTTGGTCAGGTCGTGGTGAAAGACAGCAAGCCATAGTGGTTTGGCTTGTCACCTGGTGCTTCAGTCAACGCTGAAGGCCGGCACGTACCAAGCCATCGATATAAAAGTCCTTGTCTTTGGGCTTCAGCGGTATCCGAGCAACTATCATTTCGACTGAGATGCTTGGTTCGATATCCTGCAATATGGACAAGCATTGGGCCGCTTCCTCGCGGCGCCCCAAATGACCAAGGATTGCAAGGCGGATATTAAGCGCCGAGGCGTGTCTTGGGCTTCGGGCGAGAACCACTGCCGACAGCAACTCGGCTTCCTCTAAATTATGGCAAAAAAAGTGGGCCATCATCAAGCTGTGCTCGACGACAAAAATATGTGGGTCTCGCGGTGACAATGACTGAGACATCAGCGCATGCCGGATCGCGGTCGTATGCTCCCCGTTGTAAATCTTGGACGCACTGCTCAACGTCCAGGCGATGGGCAAATTCGGATTTAGATCGATCGCGCGGGCATGCAGGTTGATCGCGCTGCGAACGTCATGAAAAAGGTATGCTTTTACGTGTCCTGCGATGGCAACCGCACGCGCATCCAGCGGGTCGAGCAGCACCGCGCGCTCCGCTGCGTCACCGGCCAATGTCGTCACATCCCGCGGGCGATCCACCCATCCTTGGCCCACGGCCATGATGCACCAATAAGCCATCCAGGTATGTCCGGCTGCATAATTGGGGTCGAGTTCAATCGCTCGCGCCAAAAGCTCTCGCGCCCGCATGAAATCCAACCGATCCAGACGGAAGATTCCCTGTATAGCGGTGAGTACGGAGTGATGGGCTGCAGCAATTTCTGTCCTACCGGAGTCTTCGAACGCCGCCCCTCGCGCGAACAACTCAGGATCGACCTGCGCAACAGTTTTCGAAGCAATGCGACTTTGCAAAGAAAAAAGATCGTCCATCTTTCCATCAAAACGACCAGACCAGATCAGCTCGAAATCCAGGACAACGTCCAGCAAGGTGACGCTGACTCGAATCTCGTCGGCGATGACCTGAATAGTGCCATCGATGATGTAATCGAGCGAGTACGTCCGGCATCGTGCCATGGCATCGACAGCCTGTCCGGTGCCGTCCCAGAACGTCGCCGATGCGATTAATCGGGGAGATCGAAAGCGCGACAATGCCGCTGAAATCTCCTCGGCCATTCCGAGTGCTATGCCGTATCCAAGTGGCGCGCCGATGCTGCGAAACGGCAGAACAGCCATTCGCCAGCCGAGTTGATGGCTGGGAATCTCAGCGTTCTGCGGGAAGATTTGGGGGAAACGATCCAGTTTCTCCTGATCCATGGAGATCAGGTCCGCCTCGATCGACCGAGCTCTCCCGAAGGGTCCACGGCTGCCAGTTGAATTATTCATTGTTATTCCGTTACAATGATGTCCATATTGGTTTCAACGAATTTGAAGAAGTCGAAACGAAAGTTTGAATAGCGGCTCAGCATGCCGACGAACAGCTACCTTGGGGTAAAATTCTTCTGCATCCAGCGATTAAAAGGAACTTGACAGACGCGATGTATCCGTGAAACCGAACCGACATCTCAAGCCTCCAAAAGCAATAGCCTCCAAGCAGTGATCGAAATTCCGAATTTGCGTTCAAGAAAGAGGCCTCCGCAATCGGCTAACCAGCGTAAATTTCCGACTAAACTACTTAATATGGAAGGAATTGGACATTTTATGGTACGCTTACTTGGCAGTAGTATCTGTTTATTAATCTGATGGTAATTATGCTAGTGATACCTGCCGCACCGTCGATTACGATTTCACAACGCATAAGGTTTGAGCCTATGTTGTATCAGGTCGACTGGCAATCCCGTGGTGCGACGTTCTCTTTCTAGTAAGGCTAGCCAAACCGGATTGGTTCAAAACTTTTGCGCATCGCTTCCTCATCTTTCACGTTCACGGTGTTACTCGGCCTGTTTGCCGCAGTGCCGGCCCTGTCAATCGACATAAGCGCGCCAACGTTGGCATTACTGCCTGAGGCGTTAGGGACGTCCGCAATGGTCGCGGGACTGACGCTGGCGTCGTTCATGGTCGGCTTTGCGCTCGGGCAGCTGCTCGGAGGCATCCTTTCCGACCGTCGTGGGCGAAAGCCCGTATTACTCGCAGGGCTGGTTTGTTACATCGCCGCGGGAGTCGCCTGCGCATTGTCCCAGACAGGCGATATGCTGGTGGTCTCAAGGTTTGTTCAAGGTCTCGGGGCAGGGGCTTGCTCAATACAGGCTTTCGCGATGGTACAAGATTTGTTCGAGGGTGCTGCCGCAAGGACCCAGCGGTCTTACGTCACCGTTGTATTTGGCACTGTGCCGATGTTTGCCCCTGCTCTTGGTTCGTTGCTGTCTGGGTTGGCAGGTTGGCGCTCGGTTTACGGCGTCCTTGCTTTTGGCAGTATTCTACTCCTGCTGGTAACTTGGTTGGGAGTTGGAGAGAGCAGATGGGTCAGGGCAAGAGTCTTGGCCCCATCGAACGCGACAAACACTAACTGGATCTGGCAGGATTGGACGTTCGTCGGCTTCGCGGCGGCCAACGCCTTGAGCTATGGATCGGTGTTTGCTTACATCGCGGGCTCACCAATCATCATCATCGGGCAATTAGGATACTCTTCCGCCGTCTTCGCTGGGGTGTTTGCAAGCACGGCTGCGGCACTAACCGCAGGTGCCTGGACCAGCGGCCGGCTTGGCCGCCGCCTTGGGGCACATGCGTTGCTCGGCCCTAGCCTCATGGCCGCGGTGGTCGCGACTTTTGCATTGGCGGTGGCCAGTGTGGCCGGAACCGTGTCGGGTATGGTCTTTGTTCCCTTGTTGCTGGTGATGGCGTTCACTCGAGGCATTATTGCTCCCAACCTCCAACAACTCGCCATCGAGCGGCGACCAGAACAGGCGGGGGTGGCTTCATCCATCGTGGGTGTCTCCCAACTCCTGTCTGGCGCCTTGGCAAGTGCGATCGTGGCCGCGCTGCTCTCCCGTCTGGGTCTGGCTGCCGTCGGGCTTCCAATGGCAATGCTTTCTCTAGCCGCACTGCTCGTTTGGCGGTGGACCATTTTCTGTGCCAAGCTCCCAGTGTCTACCCGCGCCAAAGTGTGATGATGCACATACCTCTG
Organism: Rhodospirillales bacterium; assembly: GCA_025350425.1. GTDB lineage: Bacteria > Pseudomonadota > Alphaproteobacteria > Acetobacterales > Acetobacteraceae > JANXTF01. The sequence continues at coordinate 3,024 of JANXXW010000186.1, read as the reverse complement.
GGCAACGACATGGCTTTCGGTAGGGCGGGCAATATCGGCCACACCGGCTGCCGGCGCGATCCGCGGTGGTCTGACGCTTCAGCTTCGAACCGCGTGGAGACCACGCATCACGTTGGTCACCCTATTCGCGACGGCCAGGTCTGAAACCGGTTTAGCTCAGCGAGGTTCGGCGTGGTGCCAAGGCCGGGGCTGGTCGGCAACGGTACCTGACCGGCCCGCACGGGTAGGAGGTCACCAACGATTAACTCGCGACCGGCGTTCGGGTGGCAGTCGAATTCCAACAGGCCATCACCACCGGCTGCAGCCAACAGGTGCAGCGAGGCCAGCAGCGCCACCCCACCGCCAAAAACATGGGGGCAGAACGACTTGCCGCGTGCCACCGCAGCCTGTGCGATCGGAAAATTGCCGGTCACGCCGCCCCATTTGGTCATGTCAGGTTGCAGCACGCTGAGCACGCTGCCGGCCACCGCCTCGTCCAGCTCCATGCCTCGCAGATTCTCCCCGCCCGCCAGCGGAATGGGACAGGCATCGGCCAACGCCTGCCAGTCGGCGGCGGGCGCGTCCACGCGCATCGGCTCCTCCAGCCAGCGCAAACCGAGCGGCGCCGCCTCGCGGGCCAACGCCAGCGCCGCCTCGCGGTCCAGCGACTGGTTGGCGTCCGTCATCAGCAGCGCATCCGGCCCGAGCGTCTCCCGGAGCGCGCGAAGGTTACGCAGATCCAGCTCAGTTCCGAAGCCGATCTTGAGCTTGAACGCGCGGTGGCCCTCGGCAAGACGAGCCAGCGCGTAATCCTCGGGCCTGTCAGGGTTGATACCGGTGGCGTAGACGGGAGTGTACGCAACCGGACTGGCACCGAGCAGCCGGTAAAGCGACAGTCCCGCCTTGCGTGCCGCCAAGTCCCAAACCGCGATGTCGATCCCGGCAATGGCCTGCGCGATCGGGCCGACCTCGCCCGTTTGCAGTACCAGCACCTCCAACTGCTTGGTCAGCAGCCTGAACGCGTCGCCCGGATGAGCCAGCGTTTGCCCGACAAGCCGATCGGCGAAGTCGGCCACCAGCCGTGCCCGATGCTCCGCGCCCACGGACGGCCAGTTGCACCAAGCCTCGCCCCAGCCCTCCACACCGTCGATGTCGACAACGCGGACTAGTACGAAAGGCCGATCCCGGAACGTACCGAACGCGACCTTGATCGGGTTGTCGATCGGCACACGGTAGGCCTGTGCCTCGACGGCGACGATGCGGATCGGGGTCATGCTTGCACGCCAGGTGTCGAGAGGCCAATCATCGAGGAGCGGGGCAGCACGGTGCAAATCGGTTCCGGCAAGCCGCGCACACCAGGGTCGATCGCCAGCAAAGCGCCGGCCAAGGGGGCCGCAGCAAGAGTATCCTCGTCCATGTCCTGGCTCGTTGTCGTAATGTAAAGTCGGTCAAGATTGGGCCCGCCGAAGGCACACGCCGTAGGACGGTCCACCGGCATGCGGATCACCCGGTCCACCGCCCCATCAGGGCTGTACCGCACGACGCGCGCGGCATTGAACTCGGCATTCCATAGGAAGCCCTCGGCATCCACTGTCGATCCGTCGGGAAAACCCGGCGGGACCGTTGTGGCCAGCAGCGACGCCGGTCCCGGCGTCCCGCTCTCCAGGTCGTACTCATAGCGATTGATCGCGTGGTGCAGCGAGTCGGCGAAGTACATCACCTGCCCGTCCGGGCTCCAGGCCAGGCTGTTGGGGATAGCGACGCCGCTCAGGATTGGCGTGAGCCCTGTGGGGTCCAGCCGGAACAGCGTTCCTTCCGCCGCGCGGGTGATGTTGTGCATGGTGCCAACCCAGAAACGTCCCGCCCGATCGCATCGCCCGTCGTTGAAGCGGTGACCCGGGATCGGTCGCGGCAATTCCGCGACCGTTTCCATAGCGCCGGTCCGCCAGTCATAGAGTGCAACACGCTCGGCCAGTGCCACGACCAGATGCCCCGGCAAGGTGGCCAACGCGATCGCACCGACCATTGCCGGCATGTCGTGGGTTTCCACCGTCCCGGTTGCCTCATCCAGTCGCCGGAGCGCGGGACGGCGGATATCCACCCAATACAGCGCTTGCTCCGCCGTCGACCAGATGGGACTCTCGCCCAGCAGGTCACGCTGCGTGCCGATGCGCCGGATTGCGGTCAAACGGTACGGCCGCCGTCCACTGGCAGTTCTACCCCGGTGATAAACGCCGCCTCGTCGGAGGCGAGATACAGCGTGGCGCTCGCGATATCTTCCGGACGCGACATGCGGCCGAGCGGAATGGTAGCGATAAAGCGCGCCCGGTTCTCAGGCGTGTCCGGCACGCCCATGAACGTTTCCAGCAACCCGGTCTCCCCGATCACCGGGCAGATCGCGTTGACGCGAATTTTCCAGGGGGCCAGTTCCAGCGCCAGAGACTTACTGGCTAGGTTCACCGCTCCCTTGGACGCGTTGTACCAGGTAAGGCCTGGCCGGGGCCGCATACCGGCGGTCGAACCGATGTTGATGATCGCCCCGCCCCCCGCATCGCGCATCACCGGCGCAACCTCGCGCACGAAATGGAAGATGGATTTGACGTTGACGCGGAACATGCGGTCGAACTCCGCTTCGTCCACCTCCATGATCGGCCGGTTCCGATGCGCGACGCCCGCGTTGTTCACCAGGATATGCGGTGTGCCGAGCTTCTCGACCGTGACGCGGACCACCCGCGCCACGTCTTCGGCGGAACCGACATCGGCAGTGATAGCGATGGCGCCATGGCCGATCGCCTTGGCCACGCGCTCGGCCGCATCACCGCGCAGATCGACGACCGCGACCTTGGCGCCCTCCTCGGCGAAGCGCTTGGCAATACCTTCGCCAAACCCGCTTCCCGCCCCGGTGACGATGGCAATCTTGTCTTTCAGACGCATTGGTCCGTTCCCTTTCGTATTCGCCGTTAAAACGAGTGTGTTAGCTCTAAGGCGGGTTCCAACTGGAACTCCCGCCGGATGGTCTTGTCGTGGGCGCCGATTCCAGGAACC
>JANXXW010000155.1 GCA_025350425.1 Rhodospirillales bacterium | reverse complement strand
CTGCACCACGCGTCCGTCCACGTCGGCGATCAGGTTGTTGAAGCCCTCGCCGCCGCAGGCACGCTGCAGGCGATCGATGCAGCCGAAGCCGCCATTGTCCAGCACGGTGACGATGAGTTTGTTCCCAAGCATGACGGAGGTCTGCAATTCGGAGTTCATCATAAGGTAGCCACCGTCACCAACCATGACGAACACCTCGTTCTGGGGATGCGCGAGCTTGACGCCGAGGCCGCCGGCTATCTCGTAGCCCATGCACGAGAAACCGTATTCCATATGGTAGCCGCCGGGCGCCGGCGTCCGCCACAGCTTGTGCAGTTCGCCCGGCAGGCCGCCCGCCGCGCAGACCACGACGTCACCAGCGCGTGCCGCGCGATTTACCGCGCCCAGCACATGCGCGTCGGTCGGCAATGCAGCGGGATCGGGCGCGGTCGCGGCATTAACGTCCAAATTCCACTCCGCCATCAGGCCGGAGACGCGCGCCGACCATGCGGGCGGGGCCGTGTGGGCACCCAACGCCGATGTCAGCGCCTCCAGCGTGACGCGGGCATCGCCTACCAGGGGGGTGGCTCCATGCTTGGCTGCGTCGAACGCCTGCACGTTCAACTGGATGAGCCGTGAGCCGCCGGGCAGCAGCGCGCGGGAGCCGGTGGTGAAGTCCTGCAACCTCGTGCCGATCGCGAGGATGGCGTCGGCCTCCCGCGCCAGCGTGTTGGCCGCCGAACTTCCCGTGACGCCGATCGCGCCGACCGCGCAAGCGTGGTTCCACGGCAGCGCGCCCTTGCCGGCCTGCGTCTCGGCAACCGGAATGGAGTGCCTGGCCGCAAAGTCTTGCAGCGTTTGCGCGGCCTCGCTGTAAAGCACGCCGCCGCCGGCCACGATCAAGGGCCGTTCCGCCCGGCGCAGGGCATCCACGGCGCGGATCAACTCATCCGCGTCGGGGGCAGGGCGGCGGGCGCGATGCAACTGTGGTTCGAACAACCATGCGGGGAACTCGTAAGATTCGACCTGCACGTCCTGGCACAGGCTCAGCGTGACCGGGCCGCACTCGGCCGGATCGGTCAGCACCGCAACCGCGCGCGGCAGCGCGGTCAGCAGCTGCTCCGGGCGGGTGATCCTGTCCCAGTAGCGCGACACCGGCCGGAAGCAGTCATTGGCGCTAACGGTGCCGTCACCCCAGTCCTCGACCTGCTGCAACACCGGGTCCGGCGTGCGGTTGGCGAACACGTCGCCGGGTAGCAGCAGCACGGGCAGGCGGTTGACGTGGGCAACGCCTGCCGCTGTCAGCATGTTCATGGCGCCCGGCCCGATGGAGCTTGTGCAAGCCATCATCCGGCGGCGGCGCATCGCCTTGGCAAACGCCACAGCGGCCAGCGCCATGGCCTGCTCGTTGTGCGCCCGCAGCGTCGGCAAGGTGTCGCGCGCCTGGGACAGCGCGGCACCCATGCCGGCGACGTTCCCATGCCCGAAAATGGCCCAGCATCCGGCAAACAACGGTACTTCCCGTCCATCGACGATCGTGCGTTGTGCCACCAGGAAGCGGACGATCGCCTGCGCGGTGGTAAGCCTCAAATTGGTCGTCATGCGAGCCTCACGGAGCGGCCGGTGGCAGCACTTTCCAGCGCCGCGTCGGCGAGACGCAATGCCTCGCGGCCATCGGCGAAGCCGGCGAGCGGTGCGGCGCCGGTCTCGATGCAGTCGATGAAGTGGTCCAGTTCCGCCCGGTACGCTTCGGCGTAGCGCGCGATGAAGAAATCCTGCACCGGGTCCATCGCGTGCGTGCGCTCGCTGCCCCAGGCCTCGATGGTGGTGAGGTGCCGGTTATGGGCCTGCAGCATCCCCGCAGCGCCGAACACCTCGATGCGCTGGTCGTAGCCATAGGCACAGCGGCGGCTGTTGTTGATGTGGACCAGGGCGCCGGACGCCGCGCGCATGATCAGCATCGCTGCGTCGATGTCGCCTGCCGCACCGATCGCGGGATCGATCAGGTTGGCGCCCATCGCCTGAACCTCGACGATCTCTCCGGCGAGGTAACGCGCCATATCGAAATCATGGATCGTCATGTCGCGGAACAGGCCGCCTGATGCCGCCACATACTGCGCGGGAGGTGGCGACGGGTCGCGGCTGGTGATCACCACCTGCTCGACGCCACCAATCTCGCCGGCCGATACGCGGTCCCGCAGGGTGCGGAACGACGGGTCGAACCGGCGGTTGAAACCGAGCATCACGAGTGGGTTCGTGGCCCCGATCTCGGCCCAGCAGGCATCCACCCGCGCGATGTCGAGATCGACCGGTTTTTCGCAGAACACCGGCTTGCCCGCCCGCACGGCGCGGGAAATCAAATCGATATGCGTGGCGGTGATGGAGGTGACGAACACCGCGTGCACTTCCGGGTCTTGCAGCAGATCCTCTACCGATCGCGCCTGCCGGGGGCCAAGTTCGGCCGCCATGCTCGCGGAGGCGGTATCCACGGTGTCGTAGCAGGCGACCAGTTTTGCGCGCGGGTGCGCTGCGATGTTGGACGCATGGACGCGGCCGATACGACCGCATCCGAAGATGCCGAAACCCACCATCTCAGTAGGTCAGTTCGATGACGGAGACATGGTTTTCATGGGCGGGCCAGGCGCGTGCCGTGATTGCTTCGCCGTTGAACACGCCGCGAATTTCGCTGCCGCCCTCGGCGACCAGACGGGTGGTGGCGATTGTCGGCACTCCCGGTGGTATGTCGGCAGGGGTCTGGCCATTCATGGTGACGGTGTCCCGGGCACGACTGAAATAGCCGCGTGGGCGGGTCATGTAGACGACGCCCGAAGCGGCCGCGTCGTTCGGACCGAACGGCTGTGGCCGGAAGTTGAGATAGCGGCTGCCGCGTGGGAAACGCGAGCGGTAGATGTGGGTGACGGGATAGCCGGGTGCCGACACCACGAATTCGTAGGTCGCCGAGGGATCAGCGGCGAATGCGGGCCAGATCCCGTCGGGGCCGGTAACCACATCGTGCGCGGGGTTGCCGCTTCGTGCTCCGGTTTGCGGATCGGTGCGCCAGATCGTGACGGGTGTTCCGGCGATGCCAATGTTGGTCGGGGAGTCAGCCTCGAAGCCACTCACCTTTCCGGTCAGGACCGGCTGTTGCTCGGGCGTGATGCCGATTGTCTCGGGCTGGTGGCCAGTGATCGCCGCGTAGATCGCCGTGAACGCGGCGGGGGAGTAGCCGGTCTCGCGGTGATCGACGCCTGGCAGCACGATCTTGGTGGCGCCTTTCAGGTCCGGAGCGTCGAACGATACGCCGGTGGCGACTCCGGGCAGGCCGAGAAAACGGCCATCGGGCTGCGCATACTTGTCCTCGTGATCGCTGCGAATGGTGGTGAACGGAACGCCCGCCACGAGTTCGTCAGGGGTGGAATTGAGGTCTCGCATGAATGCCGAGGCGCCGTTGAATTCGCTGCCGACGATGTATTTGTCGGACACGATCACACCGTGATTGACCGCGCCGCACAGCACCGCCAGCGCGGTCTGTTCTGCGCCACCGCCGTTCTTGATGTAGTTCCGCACCGTGTTGCCGCCGCGCGACTGGGCGATCAGCACGACCTTCGCGGCGCCGGTGAGCGCCCGCACCCGCGTGACCTCGGCCGCGAGTTGCCGCATCACGTCGTCCGTCGAGGATCGTCCAGGCTGCGCTACCCCATCGACCGCGCGGGCGAGGGGGTAGCGCAGGTCGATCGCGAACATCTGGTCGCGTGGGGTGCCGTTGGACTCGAATTGCCAGATGGTCGTGAGCCAAAGCCCGGCGGTGTCGCCGTTGCCATGGACGAACACGATCGGGAACGGTGCCGCCTGGGCGCGGGCGGTTCGGGTGGCCAAGCCGCCAGCCAATGTCGCCACGAGCAATGTGCGCCGATTGATCAGATGTTGCATTGCGAGGGTCTCCTCCCGTTGAGTGCGATAGCCGGGTCAGGCCGGCTTGGACGTGAGACGGCTTACCCGGTCAGCCCCGATCAGCGCCAGTCCTTCCGCGACGGAGACGAATTCGCCACCGCAGGCGACACGCGCGCAGCCGAAGCGGCGTTCGAACAGACCCCGCACTGCCGGCACGAACGCGGTGCCGCCGGTCAGGAACACGCGGTCGATATCGCCCTCGTCCAGCCCGGCTTGCGCCAGCACGCGGTCGGTGGTGGCCGAAAGCTTTGCGAGGTCGGGGGCGATCCAGCGCTCGAAATCGGCGCGGGTGATGGTTTGTTCGATGGCGACGCCCTCATGGTGGAAGCTGAGCGTGGTCCGCTCGGCGTGGGACAACTCGGCCTTGGCGGCGCTGACGACGCGGTAGAGGTGGAAACCAAGCTCCTCCTCGACGATGCGGATCAGGGTGGCGAGCTGTTCGGGGTGGGCGCTGGTGCGTGCGACGTCAGCGATCTCGCGCAGCGTGCGCGGCGTCCGCATCATGGACAGGCGGTGCCAGCGGGCGAAGGCGGAGAAGTATTCGGCCGGAATGGGCATGTCCTTGCCCATGACGTTGTAGGTGCTCCCTTTCCCGAGCAGGGGCGAGACGACATGGTCGATGATGCGGTAGTCGAAGCTGTCGCCGGCGATGCCGACACCGTCGGTGGCGAGCGGAGTGACACGGCTGACGGCGCCGGGCTCGAAGCGCAGCAGCGAGAAGTCGCTGGTGCCGCCGCCGAAATCAGCGATCAGCACGGTGGCGGCGCTGTTCAGCCCGCGCGTGAAGCGGTAGCCGGCGGCCTCCGGCTCGAACGCCACCTCCACCTCGCCAAGACCGGCCTCGCGGCAGGCTCCACGCAGGCGGGACTCGCCGAAGACATCGTCGGCGGTTTCGCCAGCGAAGCGGACCGGGCGGCCGAGGACCGTCACGGCGCGGTCGGACGGTTCGTGCTTCAGGAGTTGGCGCAGGAACATTGCCACGAGCTGCTCCAGCGTGTGCGGGCGGCCGAACAGCCGTGTCTGGGTGAAGCTGCGCTGGGCGAGGTAGGTCTTCATCGACATGATGAGGCGGGAGCCGAGCGGGTCCTCGAGGTAGGCCTCGATGGCGGCGGGACCGGCGGCGTGGTTGAGATGGTTGCGGCCCACGGTGTCCTCGCCCCAGAAGCAGAGGACGGTGCGGAATACGTCCGCCTCGATGGCGCCGATCGGGAAGCGCGCGGTGCGGACCGAGCCATCGGGTTGAAGCTGGGCGACGACGCTGTTGGTGGTGCCGAAATCGATGCCGGTGACGGAGTTCATACGCTGGCTTTGGTGGGCGAGACGAAGGCCAGCGCGCCGAACGCACCGACGAGGCCGACGAGGAACAAGATTTCATGGCTGCCGGTGCGCGCGAACAGCCAGGCGAGCAGGAAGCCGGTGGCGACCTGGGAGGCGCCCCAGCAGATGGTGCCGATGCGCCAGAGAGCACCAGGAGCGTCAGGCGCCACTTCGCGCGCGCGGGTCAAGGTCAGGGTGGTGGTTCCTATGGACGTGGCGCCCGCAATGGCGCCGGACAATGTTTGTAGCGTGGAGCCGAAGGGCACGCTGACCAGCGGCGACAAGGCGACCAGCAGGCCGGCGGCCTGTGCCGCGAATACGGCTTGTAGGGCGATGCCGGTGCCAAAGCGATCCGCCAGACGGCCGCAGATGGTAGGCCCGGCAACGCCGGCGAGGCCGAATACCAGCCAGGCCCGCGCGCCCGCATCGGTGCCCCGGCCCAGGCCCCGGGCGATGAAGTCCGGCCACCACGCCATGTGCGGCGTGGCGGCAACGGCAGCGAGGGTGTAGGCGATGATCAGGCGTCGCTTTTCGCCCTGGAGGCGAATTGCGGCAAAGCGTGCGGGTGGCGGCGCGTCAGGCCACCAGCGCCACGACAGCAGCGTGAGCAGAAGTGCCGCAGCCGCGAGGCCCAGCCAGATTTCGGCGACGCCGTAAGGCAGCAGCGTCGGCACCACCACGGCGCCCACCACGATGCCGGTACCGACGCCGCTGAACATGAGGCCGCCGGCGAGGCCGCGCCGGTGCGGGGCCACGACGCCCTGCATGGCCGGGCCGGCCAGCACCATCAGCACGCCGCCGGCGATGCCCGCCATGGTGCGCCAAGGCGACATCCACGCGAGCGCCCAAGCCGGCGGGACGTGCCACGCGCAGAGGGCGAGACACGCTGTCGCCAACACCATCGACCATCGGAGCGCACGCGCGGTGCCCAGGCGGCGCGCGGCGGTGGGAGCGAGCACGGCACCGATGACGTAGCCCGCGAAGTTGGCGGCCCCGAGCAGGCCGCCGACGGTGGGGGTGAGCCAGCCGTCCTGGACCATCGCCGGAAGTAACGGCGCGTAGGCGAAACGCTGCAGGCCGACACCCAGGAGGGTCGCGCAGCAAGCCGCTGCGATGGCATGCCAGGCTTTCACAGAAAGGAATACGCCAGCCAGGCCGCGCCGGTGCCACCGACGATGGCGCCGATCAGGCTGCCGGTGGTGATCATGATGACGAGCGTGACTGCCGCGCCGACCATCTGCCGCACGCCGCCCGCGACCAGCGCGGGCACGACGTAGCTGACGAACAGCGTGCCAGGAATGAACGCCAGCACGGCCCGGATCAGCGGCGTCGGGCGGATCTGGCGGAACAGCCAGTATCCGCCGCCCCGGCAGGCGTAGGTGGCGAGCGCCATGCCGATGATGGCGGCGAGGTTGGAGAGATCGAGCCTCACGCTGGCGTCTTGCGGTAATGCTCAAGCAGACCACCGACCAGGCTGCCGCACAGGGCGCCGGAGACGATGTGCCAGGAGCCGCCGGGCAACAGACGGCTGACGATGATGGCGACCACGGCGGCGATCAGCCACGGCAGGATGTCGCGCGGCCCGCGCCACATGTTGACCAACATGCAAACGAAAATCGCCAGTGCCGCGAAAAACAGCGGGTGGCCAGGCGGGGGCTGGATATAGCTCCCGACGACGTGCCCGATGGCGGTCATGATGGTCCAGACCACGATCATCGCCGTGCCGCCGCCCAGCAGCACGGCCGCGTCGTTGCCGCCGGCGTTCATGGTTCGCACCGACTGCGCCCAGGTCTGGTCCGCCATCACGAACAGCGAGAGCCACACCCGCCAGCCACGCAGGCGATCAAGCCAGGGCGCCAGAACCGGACCCATCAGGGCCAGGCGAAGGTTGACCACGAAGGCGGCGAAGGTGGCGGCCACGATCGGTGCCGGGTGAGTCCAGGCGGCGAGGGCGAGAAGCTGGGCGGAGCCGGCATAGACGACGGCGCTCATCAACACCGCTTCCAAGATCGACAGGCCGGCGCCGTGGGCCGTGATCCCGGTGACGAGGCCGAACGGCATGGTGCCGATCAACAGCGGCACGCTTTCGCGTGCGCCCTGGAAAAAGCCGGCGCGGGTGAAGATGACGGGGTCGGTCACGGCTGGCGGGCGCGGTTGATGCGGTCCGTCGCTTCCTCGGCGTCCATCCGCAACGCGGTGTTGGCGACTTCGCGGGAGTAGCCGGCGCGGGCCATCGTGCCGAGTTCCTTGAGCGCCGCCGCCTGATCCGGTTCCTCGCGGCGGAACGGGCCGATGCGACGGCGGCGGGCGAAGGCGAGAGCGGCGGCGAGTTCGGTGTCGGGGTCATCCGGCACGGCTTCGCGCACCAGTTCGGAGGCCACGCCGCGGGCCTGGAGATGGGCCTTCACGGCGAGGCGGGATCGGCCGGCGCGGGCCAAGTTCCGCGCGCGGCTGGCGGCGTAGGCGGCGTCATCGACGGTGCCGGCCTCGACCAGCTTGTCCGCAACCACGCGGGCGGCGGCGCGGCCGAGGCTCACTTGGGCGCTTACCGTCTCCGGATCGGCCTCGACGCGCTGCGCCCAGCGGTCCACCCGGCGGTCGAGCACGCGGATCAGGCCGGCGCGGGTGGTGCCGAAGCGGGCAAGATGCGTGAGTGCCGCCTCGCGCAGAATCGGCTCGGTTGGGGCTGGTCCTGCCTGCGGTTTGCGGTCGTTGCGGTCGCGTCCAGCCATGCCGGACATTCGCACGCGCGCGACCTTGTGCAAGCCCGCTCCGGAATACGTGTCATGCGCGCGCGTTTCGCGGTTTGACTTCGCCCATGCGGCCCCTGCATGGTTCTCGCTACACATAAGGACCGCGACGGTCATGATCTCCGCCCTGATGCCGACGTATTCTCGTGCCGACCTCGCTTTCGAGCGGGGTGAGGGCGCTTGGCTGTACACGGCTGACGGCCGACGATTCCTCGATTTCGGAGCGGGCATCGCAACCTCCTCCCTCGGCCACCACAACGTCCACCTCGTAACGGCCATCGCCGAGCAGGCGGCCCGCGTGATGCACGTCTCGAACCTGTATCGGGTTCCGGGTGCTGAGCGGCTCGCGGAGCGGTTGGTGGCAGCGACGTTCGCGGACAGCGTGTTCTTCTGCAACTCGGGCGCGGAAGCGAACGAGGGCATGACCAAGATGATCCGCAAGGCCCAGTACGAGACGGGCCACCCGGAGCGCTACCGCATCATCTGCTTCGATGGCGCCTTCCACGGCCGCACACTTGCGATGCTGGCGGCGACCAACAACGAGAAGTATCTCAAGGGCTTCGGCCCGGTGGTGGACGGCTTCGACCACGTGCCGTTCAACAACCTGAACGCCTTGCGCGACGCGATCGGGCCGCAGACGGCCGGGATCATGATCGAGCCGGTACAAGGCGAGGGCGGCATCCGGCCGGCGCAACTGCAATTCCTGCGCGACCTACGGACCACCTGCGACGAGTTCGGGATCTTCCTGGGCATGGACGAGGTCCAGTGCGGGATGGGCCGCACTGGCAAGCTGTTCGCGCATGAATGGGCGGGCATCGCGCCAGACGTGATGTCGATCGCCAAGGGCATCGCGGGCGGGTTCCCGATGGGGGCGATCCTGGCGACCGAAGCGCTGGCCAAGCATCTGGTGCCCGGCATGCACGGCACGACGTTTGGCGGCAACCCGCTGGCGTGTGCCGCCGCCAACGCGGTGCTGGACGTGATCCTGGCGCCGGGGTTCCTGGCCGAGGTGGACCGCAAGGCCCGGGTGCTTTGGCACGGGCTGGTGAAGTTGGCGTCGGAATATCCCCAGGTGTTCGTGGAGGCACGCGGGGCCGGGTTGATACTCGGCCTCAAATGCGTGTTGCCGGCGGCCGAGGTGCAGGCGGCGTTCACCGCCGAGGGATTGCTGAGCGTCAGTGCCGGCGAGAACGTGGTGCGTCTGGTGCCGCCGCTGATCATCACCGATGCGGATATCGCCGACGCGCTGGAAATGATGCGCCGTGGCGCGCGACGCTGCCTGCCGAGCCAAGCCCAGGTAGCGGCAAAGTGAGTCTCGCGGCGAAACGGCGGGGCGCCCTCGATACTGGGGGCGTACCCCCGCCGCCCCGCCATTTCATCGACCTGCGCGACATCGACGGGGCGTCTCTGCGCCTGATGATCGATGTGGCGTCGGGCTTCAAGCGCGCGGGCGGCGTGACCTCTCGTCCGCTGGCGGGCAAGACGCTGGCCATGATCTTCGAGAAGCCGAGCACCCGAACGCGGGTCAGTTTCGAGGTGGCGATGAGGCAGCTCGGCGGCGACGTGGTGATGCTGACCGGCGCTGAGATGCAGCTTGGACGCGGCGAAACCGTGGCCGACACCGCCCGCGTGCTGTCACGCTACGTGGACGCGATCATGATGCGGACGGACGCGCCGGAGAAGCTGATGGAGATGGCGCGTTACGCCACCGTGCCGGTGATCAACGGGCTCACGGCGGCGTCCCATCCATGCCAGTTGATGGCGGATGTGCTGACGTTCGAGGACCATCGCGGGCCGATTGCGGGCCAGGTGGTGGCGTGGTGCGGCGACGGCAACAACGTGGCGCGTAGCTGGATCGAGGCGGCGGCACGGTTCGGCTTCACGCTGCGGCTGGCGACCCCGGAGCAACTGGCCCCGCCGGCCGACCTGATCGCCTGGGCACGCGCGCAGGGCGCAACCGTCGAGTTGATGCATGATCCAGTGCAGGCAGTGCGGGATGCGCGGTGCGTGGTGACGGACACCTGGGTCAGCATGTCCGACGAGCCCAACATCTCCCGCCACAACATGTTGGCGCCGTATCGTGTGACGGAGCGGTTGATGGCGCTGGCGGCGTCGGACGCGATCTTCATGCATTGCTTGCCGGCGCATCGCGGCG
>JANXXW010000139.1 GCA_025350425.1 Rhodospirillales bacterium | reverse complement strand
CCGGGACGGGTACGACTTCCAGAACCTGCATCGCAACAAACGGGCCATCCAGCTCAACCTCAAAACGCCGGAGGGGCACGCGGCATTCATGCGGCTGGCCGCCACCGCCGACGTGGTGGTGGAGAACATGCGCTCGGCGGTGAAGCATCGCCTGGGGATTGCTTACGACGATTTGCGTCACGCCAATCCACGCCTGGTCTACGCCAGCATCAGCGGCTTCGGGCAGGATGGGCCATACGGCAAGCGCGCGGGGGTGGACCAGATCGCGCAGGGCATGGGTGGCCTCATGTCCATCACGGGGTTGCCGGGGCAGGGGCCGGTGCGGGTCGGAATTCCAATTGCCGATCTCACGGCGGGGAACCTGCTGGCGCTCGGCGTGATGCTGGCGCTGTTCGACCGGGAGCGAACCGGACAAGGCAAGTGGGTGACCACCAGCCTGCTGGAGGCGCAGGTGTTCATGCTGGATTTCCAGGCCACACGCTGGCTCATGGCGGGCGAGGTGGCGGGTCAGGCAGGCAACGACCATCCGACGGGCATCCCAACGGGAGTGTTCCCGACCAGTGACGGCCACATCAACATCGCCGCCAGTTCGCAGCGGCAATGGGAGCGTTTCGCCGACGCCATCGACCGGCCCGAGTGGAAGACGGTCGAGGGCTGGCAGACCCAGGCCGGGCGCAGCGCTGGCCGGGTTGCGATCAACGCGGCGATCTCCGAGGCGACGCGGCTCCAGCAATCCGCGTATTGGATCGATCTGTTCGAGGCGGCCGGCATCCCGTGCGGCCCGATCAACACGATCGACCGTGTGTTCGAGGACCCCCAGGTGCGCCATCTCGGCATCGTGCGCCCGGTGACGCACCCCCGACTGGGCGAGGAGCGTCTTGTGGGCTCGCCCCTCAACCTGTCGGGTGTGACCAAGGATATCCGCACGCCGACACCTGACGCGGGAGCGGACACGGAGGCGGTGCTGCGTGCCTATGGCTATGGCGAGGCCGAGATCGCTGATTTGAAACAACGAGGAATCGTCTGAATGACGCGCTATGCCGATGGCCGGATGCTGGCCGAGATGGAGGACGGGGTGGGGTTGGTGACGTTCAACCAGCCGGAAAAGCGCAACGCGATGTCGGTAGATATGTGGGAGGGGCTTGGCCAGATCCTCGACGCCTTCGCAGACGACGACCGCGTGCGCGTCATCGTGCTGACCGGGGCGGGCAGCAAGGCGTTCGTCTCCGGCGCCGACATCAGCCAGTTCGAGAAGACCCGCGCGGACAGCAACGCGCAGGGCGAATACGACAAGCTGACCAGCGCGGGACGTGCCAAGCTGGCGGATTTCCCCAAACCAGTGATCGCGCGCGTGCGCGGCTACTGCCTGGGCGGCGGCCTCGGCATCGCCATGCAGGCCGACATCCGCATTGCGGCGGTGGATTCCGAGTTCGGCATTCCAGCCGCGCGGCTGGGCATCGCCTACGGATACGAGATGGTACGCAAGCTGGTCTCGCTGGTCGGGCCGTCGCATGCGCGGATGATGCTCTACACCGGCACCCGCATCAACGCGACGGAGGCCGAGCGCATCGGCCTGATCAACCGTGTGGTGGCCGACGAGGACCTGACGGATGTCGTGGTGGATATTGCGCGCGCCATTGCCGACAACGCGCCGCTGTCGATCCGGGCCGCCAAGCTGACGGTGGACGATTTGGTAAGGCCGGATCGCGACCGGAACCGTGAGCCGATCGAAGCGGCGGTGGCGGCGTGCTTTGACAGCGCCGACTACCGCGAGGGCCGGACGGCGTTCATGGAGAAGCGGCCATCGCGCTTCAACGGCCGATGACCCCGGTGCGGTGAAGTCCGGGCCCAAAGAGTGATGCGCCCGCGGTGTGAGGCCACTCACACCGGCTCCGCTAACGAATGTGGTAGACAGTGTCTTGCTAATCGCCTGATCAACGTTCGGATGGGAGTTGGCTATGACACAGATCGGAATATCCAATCCTGGCCCAGCCTGGGCCAGTCTTAGCGAGTTACAGCGCGCCGAGTGGCGCACGAGGCGCGCCGCTGCTGCTGGTACGCTTTTGCTGATCCTCGGGCTGGTGGCGGGTGTGATGCTGCTGGACCGCCTCATGCCAACGAGCCGTGCCGCGGCCGAACAGGCGATGGCGTTGCCCTATACAGACTGAGGCTCATCGTCCGGTTCGCATCAGGAAGTCGATCTGCCAGCGCATCTCCTCGAGTGAAAGGGGAAAGCCGTTCTGGGAGGTGTCGTTGAGTAGGGCGGCCGGGGCCACGCGCGCCAGCAGCAACTGCACCGGCGCCGCCACGCGCATGGAGAAGCCAGCTTTCCAGATTAGGCTGATCAAGCCCTTGGTGCTGCGGAGCGTGGCGGCCCGCTCCACCACGGCAACCGGGATATCGCCCGCCACCGCGATCATGGCACAGGCGAGCCGCGCCTCGCCGCGATGGGTTGCGGCCAACAGAGCCGCTTCATCGAGCTTGTTCTGGTCTTGCAGGTGACGGGCGATAGCGACCGGGGTCTGTGGGACGGTTTCGGCAGATTGCGAG
Source organism: Rhodospirillales bacterium (assembly GCA_025350425.1). GTDB lineage: Bacteria > Pseudomonadota > Alphaproteobacteria > Acetobacterales > Acetobacteraceae > JANXTF01. Next base: position 1,603 of record JANXXW010000139.1, on the reverse strand, counting down.
AACATCCCGCGCTCGGAATGCAGCCGCTCAGTGAGCCGATGATGGATGGTCCGGGCCAAATTCAATTCGAGGTCCGCCCGACCCGCGAGCACGCCGAGCAACTGGTTCGTGACGATGTCCGACAGGCTGCGCGCGGCCTTGGCGCTGAGGGTGGGGCGTCGCACCAGGGGTTCGTGCCAGGTTTGATGCTCGTGTGCGCGGCCGACCAGAGCGTCGAGCGTTGCCTCGCGGATCGCCGCGGACCCGTTGGCCAGCATGGCGGCGATCGCGTCGGTGCGGTCGGTCGCGGCGATCGCGTCGCACAGGATCTCCGGCAGCTTTGGCCGCCGCGCCACGGCCAGCGCGGTGCAGTGCGCGGGCGGAGAGGTGACGAGCGCCAGCAGATCCTCGAGCGTCAACAGGGGAGAGAGCTGGATCACCGGTTCGCTGACCGAGAGCGCCACGTCGCGAGCGAGACGTAGGATCAACTCGCGCGGCGCCGTGGGCAGCTCCTTGACCACATCGGCGATTGCGGCTCGCACCCGCACCGCTTCGTCCTCGACCAGCATGGCCAGCGTGGCGCAGACTTGCTCGCGCAGCGCATCCCGCCGGTCCTGCGAAAGCGAGGGCACCAGCGCCCCCAGCTTGCGGGCGAGCAGCGTGCGAACCCGCTCGTCGGCGTCACTGGCCAGCAATGCGTCTACGGCGGGCGGGGTCGCGAGGTTGATCGCCACGGCGGCGCGTACCGTGACGGTGGTGTCGGATGCCAGCACCACGAGGATTTCCGGCGCGGTTTCGGCGCTGGCGCCAAGCCGGACCCGCATCGCCTCGTCCGACGCGCTGTTTTGCTGGCGCGCGCGCGTGGCGGTGGCTGTCTCGCCGTTTAAGGTCATGGCTCCATATGGCCCACGCGCCAATGGCCGCGACCGGCACGCTTGACCTGATACATCGCCTGGTCGGCGCGGCTGACCAGCGCCTCGATGGTGTCCGCCCGTCCGGGCCAACGCGTGGCGATGCCGATCGACATGGTGAGCGCCACGGCGCTGTCCTGCCCAAATCCCCCTTGCCCGATGCTGGCCAGCATTTCGGGCGTGGTCAGACGTAGCGTCTCGGCCCGTTCGGCTGCGGCGAGTTCATCGGTGCCGTCCAGCCACAGTGCGAACTCGTCCCCGCCGAGCCGGGCGACGAGCGCGCCTTCGGGTTTCGCTGCCGCCAGCCTCGACGCCACCTCGCGGATCAGGTCGTCGCCGATGTGGTGGCCGAGGGTGTCGTTGATCTCCTTGAAGTGGTCCAGGTCGATCATCAGCACCGCGACCTGGTCGCCGGTGCGACGGCTCTCGATCAACGTGCGCTCGGCCTTCTCGCGGAACAGCTGGCGATTGGCCAAGCCGGTCAGCGGGTCATGCAGCGCTTCGCGTTCGCGCGCCAGGGCCATCGACGCGCTGTGGTGGACGGCCAGCACCGGTGCGCCGAGCAGCGGCAGCATCCACGGCGTCGACTGGGCCGACAGGGCGGCCAGCGGTCCGAGCGCGACCAGCACCCCGGACGTAGCGGTCTGGAAGCGCAGGTCGTCGCGCAGGATCACGAGCACCGGGCGCGAGCTGGCCAGCGCCACGACGGACGA
>JANXXW010000137.1 GCA_025350425.1 Rhodospirillales bacterium | reverse complement strand
CGCCCTCCTGCTGGATGGCACCACGCTCCTGCTCCCAATCGGTCTGGGCCAGGGTGAGTCCGCGCATCCGCAGCGCCTCGCTGTGCAGCGCGAGTGCCAGGTCCGTTGAGGGCACGGTGTAGGTGTAGGTCGTCACCGTCTCGGTGGTGGAGGCGTTGTAGACACCGCCGAGCAGGGCGCCCAGTTCGGCCAACTGGTCGCGGTCGAGCCCGGCGCTGCCCCGGAACATCATGTGCTCAAGCGCGTGCGCGGTGCCAGGAAAGCCCTCCGGCGCGTCGTTGGAACCGGCGAGGTAGTTGAGTTCAGTGGTGACGACGGGGGCGAGGCGGTCCTGGATGACCACGACGCGGAGGCCGTTGGGCAGGGTGGCGCGGAGCACGTTGTCAGGATCGGCGGCGCGGGACGGGGCGGACGAGAACAGCACAACCGCCGTCGCCAAAGTGAATAGTAGTTGCCTCACCGTCCGCTCCTGTCCATCGCTGATAATAAAGGTGGGTCGATATGCACCGGCGCCAGAGGCATCGTAAAGCACGGCCGCCGCAAAATGGTGAACGCCCGCCTCTTAAAAGCAAACCATGCGAAAGCGACGCGCTCGTTTCGCCGCAACGCCAAGTCGATGAGGCTCGGCACTTACATACTAGCGTCAGGCCTCGCATTGCTTTGGCTCAGGGCGCTGACGCAGGACGGGGGATCGACGTGCCGCTATCGAGCCTCAGCCGCACGCCAGGTCACGGCAGGACATTGCTGGCGCGGCGGCTTTTCACGGCCGCCGCTCCCCGGTTCCGCCAGCCGGAAACCCTGACGAACGAGCCGGCTACCCCCCGACGCCCATCTCCGCCGCGCCGATCTCCACGGGATCCACCAGCTGTGTCTCGGCTGCTGGGCTGCGCGGCCCCTCGGCAACCCGGGTGCGAGTGCGCAGGGTGACCCATTCCTCGGCAGATGTGGGGTGAATACCGACGGTGCGATCAAAGTCGTGCTTGGTGGCGCCACAGTTCAGCGCGATCGAAATGCCCTGCATCATCTCGGGCGCGTCCTCGCCGATCATGTGTGCGCCGAGCACGCGCTGGCTCCGCTGATCCACGATCAGCTTCATGAAGGTCTTGCGACTGCGACGCCCGCTGAGCACGTGGCGCATCGGCGTGAAGCGGATGCAGTAGACATCGGCCGGACCACGCGCGGCGGCCTCGGCTTCGGTGAGGCCGACGGTCGCGATCGGCGGCGAAGAGAACACCGCCGAAGCCACACGGTCGAGTGCCCAGTCGCGCGCCACGTCGGCAAACAACCGATCGGCCAGCGTATGGCCCTCGGCGGTGGCGACAGGGGTGAGGTTGATGCGGTTGGTGACGTCGCCGATTGCGAAGATGGTCGGCACGTTGGTGGCGTTGCCGATATCGACGCGGATGGCACCGAAGCCGTCGGTGACGACACCGGCAGCTTCCAGACCAAGCGATTCGGTCAGCGGCGTGCGGCCGATCGCGGAAAATACGAGGTCGGTGGTGATCGGTGCCCCATCCTTGAAATGAACGATCTTCTCGGCGCCGTCCGTCTCGATGCGCAAGACAGCCCTTGTGCGATGGATACGGATGCCGTTGGCGGCCAGCGCCTCGGCGAGTTCCGTGCGGAGGTCTTCGTCGAAGCCGCGCAACGGCAGGTCCTGGCGCATCACGAGGTCCACCTCGGCGCCGAGGCCCGCGAACATGCAGGCGAACTCGACCGCGACATAGCCGCCGCCGACCATGACCACGCGCCGGGGCATCTCGGGCAGGTAGAACACCTGGTCGGAGATGATGGCGTGTTCGCCGCCGGGGATGTCGAGCCGCGAGGGGTGGCCGCCCGTGGCGACCACGATGCGCTCGGCGGTGACGCGTTTGCCGCCGACGTCGAGCGTATGGGCATCGAGGAAGGTGGCGCGGGCCTCGAACGCGGTGGCGCCGGCGGAGTCCAACAGATTGACGTAGATCGTATTGAGGCGGGCGATCTCTGCGTCCTTGGCGGCGATCAGCTTGGGCCAGTCATGCGCGCCGGTGTGGGCGTCCCAACCGAAACCGCGGCTGTCCTCGATCATGCCGCGGTAGTCGGCGGCCATGACCATGAGCTTCTTCGGCACACAGCCAATGTTGACGCAGGTACCGCCCCAGAACCTCTCCTCCGCGACACCTACCCGGGCGCCGTGCCCGGCGGCGATGCGGGCGCAGCGGACCCCGGCGCTACCGCCGCCGATGACGAACAGATCGAAATCGTAGGAACGCGCGTGGCTGGTGGTCATGAAGAATTCCTCGGGTTGGTAGCCGTGACATAGGGTGGCAAGGACCGATGGTCGAGCTTGCGCGAGGGCTGCGGCGTACGCATAGAAGCTGGCAATGGCGATTTCTGGCTTCTCGCGAGCACACCGAATGTGGCGGATGCTTCCACCGGGTCCGCGCCGGGCGGCGCTGGCGTACGCGGCCGCATGGCTGGCGCCCAAGCCGGATCAGGCGACGCCACCACCGCGTTCGATTGCCGTGTGCGGGGAGGTCCTGCGGGCATCCGGGCTCGGCCAGGGCGCCCGCCTCATGGATGCGGCGCTCCGAGGGTTGGGTATTCCGAGCGTGCTGATACCGGCGGGGATCTCGGTTCCGGGGGAGGATTACGGGTCGGCCGCCATGCCGCCGGAGGGGGCGGCGCTGGTGCTGCACGTCAACTCGCCGCAGCTGCCTGCAGCGCTGCGACGCTTGCCGCGCGGGGCGCTGCGCGGGCGGCGGATCGTCGGCTACTGGCAATGGGAACTGCCGGTGGCGCCCGCCTTGTGGCGGGTGGGCGTGCCGTTTGTGCACGAAATCTGGACCTCCAGCGCGTTCACCGCCGGGGCCTTGCGGCCGCTGTTGCCGGCGGGGATAGCCTTGCGCGTGGTGCCGCACCCCGTGGCGGCCGTGCCGCCCGTGCCATCGGCGCTGGGGCGGGGGGATTTTGGCTTGCCGGACGCGGCGGTCATCACACTGGTGTCGCTGAACCTGGCCAGCGGCTGGTCGCGCAAGAACCCGATGGGCGCGATCGAGGCGCACCGGATGGCGTTCGGCACCCGTCGGGATCGGCTGCTGGTGCTGAAGATCGGCCACTCCCACCACTACCCGAACGAGGTGGCGCAACTCGGTCAGGTCGCGGCTGAATTGGGAAATGTTCGGCTGGAGACACGCATTTTTCCGATCGAGGACACTCACGCGTTGACCGCCTGCGCCGATATCGTGCTGTCCCTGCACCGCAGCGAGGGGTTCGGGCTGGTGCCGGCGGAGGCGATGCTGCTGGAGCGTGCGGTGGTGGCCACGGATTGGTCCGCCAACACCGAGTTCATGGACTCCGCCAGCGCCGCCATGGTGACGTACCGGCTGATCCCTGCAGCCGATGCGCGCGGGGTGTACGCCGTGCCGGGGGCGATGTGGGCCGAGCCCGATCCGGCCGATGCCGCGCGCCATCTCGTGCGCCTTGCAGACGATGCCCAGGCTCGTGCGGCGCTGGGATATGCCGGGCGGGCGAAGGCGCGGGCGGTGTTGGGGCCGGAGAAACTGGAGGCGGCGGTCAAAGGGCTTGGCTGGGGGACATGAGGCTGCTGGTGTGGCAACAAGGGCGGTTTGGCGCCGGTCCCCGGTACGCGGCGGCTTTGGCGCAGGCCATGGGAGCGGCATTGTCGCTTTCCGCACAGGCGGAATTGCTGCGCGGAGACGACGCGCCGCGTTGCGAATTGGCGGTGCCGACGTATCGTGGCCTGGCCTCGCTGCTGGCGCGGCTGTCGCTTGCCCCCGTGCGGATCGGCTGGTTGGTCCGGCGGTTGCGGCCGATGCGGCTGGATGCTGCGATCTGCGCCATGCCCGCACCATTCGATCTGCTGATGGCCGTGGCGCTACGGTGGCTCGGCGTGCCGATCTGGGTGGTGGTGCACGACGCCGACATCCATCCCGGCGACGGATTTCCGTTGCAGATGTGGTTGCAGCGCGCCCTGTGCCGGCGCGCGGCGGGCCTGATCGCATTATCGGCCCATGTGCGTAACCGCCTGATCGCGCAGGGTTTCTCCAAGGTGGTTCTGTCGCACCTGCCGCCGCTGGCCTTCGGTCCCGTGCCGCCGCCGCCGCGCGCCCATGGCGGGCCACTGCGCCTGCTGAGCTTTGGGCGGCTGCTGCCCTACAAAGGTCTCGACCTGCTTCCGGCCGCGTGGCGCCTGCTCGAGTCTGCCGACATCGAGCTGCGGGTGGTGGGCCAAGGTCCCGAAACGCCCATGCTGGACGCCTTGCGCGCCATGCCGCGCGCCACGGTGGAGAACCGCTGGGTCCCGGAATCCGAGGTGGGCGAGCTGCTCGCCTGGGCGGACGCGCTGGTGCTGCCTTATCGCGAGGCCAGCCAAAGCGGCGCGGCCGCCGCAGCCTTGGCCGCCGGGCGGTGGGTGGTCGCGACGCGGGTCGGAGGATTGAGCGAGCAGTTGGCCGGCCTGGGCTCCGCGCGCCTCTGCGAACCGAACCCCGGGGCGCTCGCAAGCGCCATATTGAGCCTGATTTCGGCCCCTCCCTGTGTAGAAACTCCCGAAATCGGTCAGGATTGGCAGCGCATGGCCGAGCAGATCCGACGCGAAATAGAACCACGTCCTGGAACTGGATATAAGGCATAACCATCCTCGGCCAATGGCGTGACGGCTTCACGTCCGCCGGGTTCTTCGCTAGCGTTTCACTACCGCAGCAATCACGAGGCCGTGCCATGCGCCTGTCCCGACGCACTCTTCTCGCCGCCGCCGCAGCGACGCTTCCTGCGGTCCGCGCCCGAGCGGCCGAGCCCATCATGGCGGGCGTCAGCGGCCCCCTCACCGGGCCCAACGCGCAATACGGCGCGCAATGGAAACGCGGCTTCGACCTGGCGCTCGACGGCATCAACGGGGCCGGTGGCGTGAAGGGCCGGCCGATCGAGTATGTGTTCGAGGACAGCCAGTCCGACCCGCGCCAGTCCGTCGCGGTCGCGCAAAAGTTGGTGGCCGACCCTCGCATCATCATCGAACTGGGTGATTTCGCCTCGCCCGCCTCGATGGCCGCCTCGCCCATCTACCAGCGCGCCAAGCTGGTCCAGTTCGGCTTCACCAACTCCCACCCGGACTTCACCAAGGGCGGCGACCACATGTGGAGCAACTCGACCAGCCAGGCCGAGGAACAGCCCAACCTTGCCGGATACGCCGCCAAGCTCGGCTTCAAGCGTCCGGCGCTGCTGCATCTCAACACCGATTGGGGTCGCACCGCGAAGGATGCCTTCGTGGCCGCGGCGCCGGGTCTCGGCATGCAGGTCGTGGACGTCGAGGGCTATCTCGCGGCCGAGCAGGATTTCCGCCCCACTCTCGTCCGCGCCCGCGACAGCAAGCCCGACGGCCTCGTGCTGCTGTCCTACTATGCCGATGGCGCGCTGATTTCCCGCCAAGCCCGCGACACCGGGGTCAAGCTGCCGATCCTGGCGGGCACCAGCAACTATTCGCCCAAATTCATCGAGCTCGGCGGCCAGGGCGTCGAGGGCGACTGGGTGATGTCGACCTTCTTCCCCGGTGACCCGCGCCCGGAAGTGCAGGATTTCGTCACCCGGTACCGCAAGAAATACGACCAGGAACCCGATAGCTTCAGCGCCGGCGCCTACGATACGATGGTGCTGTTCTCGCTGCTGTGCGCGCAGTTCGGCACCACGCGCGAGGCGATGCAGGCCGGCTTGCTGGCGATCAAGGACGTCCCCAGCGTCATCTACGGCCGCGTCACGTTCGACCCGGCGACGCGCCGGGTGCTTGGCGCCAACTACAAGCTGCTGCAAGTGAAGGACCAGAAATTCATGGTGTGGGACGGGACACCTCCGGCCGCGGGATGAACGGTCGTCGCTGATGGGGTCCTGGCTCGACTACACCATCAACGGCCTCATCATCGGCAACATCTACGCTCTGGTTGCCGTGGGCCTCGCTCTCATCTTCGGCGTGTCGAACCTGATCAACTTCGCCCAGGGCTCGGTCTATGCCGTGGGCGCCTATATCGGCTGGACCTGCTTCACCTATCTGCATACCCCGCTGGCGGTCACGGCACTGATCGTCGTGGTCGCCTGCGCCGGCCTTGGCGTCGCGATCGAGCGGATTGGCCTGCGTCCGCTGGCCGGGGCCGCCCGCATCGCGCCTTTGCTGGCCACCATCGGCATCAGCCTCGTGCTGGACCAGCTTCTCCAGATCGTCTTCACACCGGACCCGCGCGCCCTCACCAGCCCGCTGCCGAACTGGCGCATCAGCGTCGGCGGCGGGACCATCGGGGCGCTCGACCTGCTGATCGCGGCCACCGGCATCGTCAGCGCTGCCGTGCTGTATGGCTTCCTGCGTTTCACCAAGCTCGGCTGGGCCGTCCGCGCGACCGCGCAGGATCGCGACGCCGCGCGGCAGATGGGCGTCAACACGGACGCGGTGAACATGACGGTGTTCGCCATCGCCTCGGCACTCGGCGGCCTCAGCGGACTTTTGGTTGGCATGTACTTCAACCATATCGACCCCGCGATGGGGTTCCAGGCGACCCTGAAGGGTGTCGTGGCGCAGGTCATCGGCGGCATGGGCAACGTGCCCGGCGCCATCTTCGGCAGCCTGCTGCTCGGCCTGACCGAAAGCTACGGCGTCGCCATCTTCGGCTCCAGTTATCGCAACCTGTTCTCGTTCGCGCTGTTGCTGCTGATCCTCGTGCTTCGCCCCAACGGCCTGTTCGCCAGCGCCCGTTCGACACCGCCGGAGCCCATGACGGGCAGCTTCGTCACCCCGAACCGCCCGGTTCGCGTGCCGCGCTGGGCCATCGTCGCTGCCGTCGTGATCGCGGCCGCCGTGCCGCTGATCCCGGCCATTCCCTACGTGTTGCAGGTCCTCACCAATGCCTGGCTGTTCGCCATGCTGGCCATCAGCCTCACGCTGGTGGCGGGCACGCTCGGCCAGATCTCGCTCGGCCATGCCAGCCTTCTGCTGATCGGGGCCTATGCCTCGGCCCTGTTCGCGCTTGATTCGCACTGGCCGGTCTGGGCCTCCATTCCCGCCGCCGGCATCGTCACGGCTCTGCTCGGCACCGCCCTCATCGCGCCCTCGTTCCGGTTGCGCAGCCATTACGTATCCATCGCGACACTCGGCATCGGCGAGATTGTCGGCCTCGTCATCCTGAACTGGGAAAGCCTGACGCGCGGCCCGATGGGCGTCACCAACATCCCGCCTTTGCAAGTTGGCAACATCGAACTCGACAATCCCCGAGCCGCCTACTGGATTACGCTTGGCATACTCGTCTTGCTGGCCATGATGCAGACCCGCCTGCTTCGTTCCCATCTCGGCCGCATCTTCCGTGCCATCCGGGACGACGACGTGGCCGCCCGCGCCCACGGCATCAGCCTCGGCCGCTACAAGGCCATCGCCTTCGCATTCGGCGGCTTCGCGGCCGGCATCAGCGGTGGCATCGCCGCGCATCAATACTCGTACATCAATAACGAAACGTTTACGTCCACGGTGTCCATCTCGGCGCTCACCATGGTGATCCTCGGCGGCATGGGGAACGTGCTCGGCGCCATCCTCGGCGCGGTGGCACTCACCGCTTTGCCCGAGATGTTTCGCGGCACCGCCGAATACCGCATGCTCATTTACGGCGTGGCATTGCTGCTGCTGGTCCGCTTCCGCCCTCAGGGCATCCTTGGCACGACATGACAGACCTCTTGGAATGCCGCGCCGTCACCCGCCGCTTCGGCGGCGTCATCGCGGTGAAACCGATTGATCTCACGCTGCGCGAGGGCGAGTTTCTCTCCATCATCGGCCCCAACGGCGCTGGCAAGACCACGCTGTTCAACCTCATCAGCGGCCACGACGTGCCTGACGACGGCACCATCGTGCTCGAAGGCGTCGCCATCGCCGGCCGGGCGCCGGAGCGGATTGCCGCCATGGGCCTCGCCCGCACCTTCCAACACGGCCGCGTGTTCGCCAACATGTCCGTCCGGGACAATATCCTGGTCGGCGCCCATCACCGGTTGCGCGCGGTCAAGCCCCGCCTGCCCGGTCTCGGGGCGTTGGCCGAACTCGCCATGGCGCTGATCCGGCCGCCTGCCGTCGCCGCCGAGGAGGCCGCACTGAACCACGAGGTGCTGGAGATAGCCGCCCTGTTCGGAGACCGTCTGACACCCCGGCTGGACCAACCCGCCCACTCCCTCAGCTACGCCAACCGCCGCCGCGTGGAGATCGCCCGCGCACTGGCCCTCCGCCCGCGCCTGCTGTTGCTGGACGAGCCAACCGCGGGGATGAACGAGACCGAGACCGCTGAGATGCAATCCATCATCGGCGGCCTCAAGGCGCGCGGCCAAACCATCCTGCTGATCGAACACAAGCTGGACCTCGTGATGCGCCTGTCAGACCGCGTGATCGCCATGGATGACGGCGCCAAGATCGCCGAAGGGCCGCCGCACACGGTGCGCCAAAGCCCGGCGGTCATCGAAGCCTATCTCGGCCACCGCGCGATGGGAGAGGCGGCGCTGTGATGCGCGCTCGCAACGCAGCCGGTATGCCACCCGAATGACCGCCCTGCTCGTCCTCAAGGGCATCGATACCTTCTACGGCCCCGTGCAGGTCCATTTCGGGCTTGGCATGGAAGTCCGCCAAGGCCAGATCGTGTGCCTGCTGGGTGGCAACGCCAGTGGGAAATCGACCACCATGAAGATCATCCTCGGCCTGCTGCGCCCACGTGCCGGCAGCATATTCTTCGAAGCCCATGATCTCGCCGCCCTCTCGACGCCGCAGATCATCCGCGCCGGGATCGGCAGCGTTCCCGAAGCGCGCCGGTTGTTCAGTGCCATGACTGTGCGCGAGAACCTCCTGATGGGCGCGTTCGCCCGCTCCGACCGTGCCGAGATCGCGCGCGACCTCGAACGGATGCTTGAACTGTTTCCCCGCGTGCGCCAGCGGCTCACCAGCCGCGCCGGCACGCTTTCGGGCGGCGAGCAACAGATGGTCGCCATGGCCCGCGCCCTCATGGGCCGCCCGAAACTCATTTGCATGGACGAGCCCACCATGGGCCTGTCCCCGCTCTTCGTGGATCGCGTGCTCGAACTGATCCAGGCCGTGAACAAGGAGGGTGTCACGATCTTCATGGTGGAACAGAACGCAAGCCTCGCGCTCGCCATCGCCCACTACGCCTATGTCCTGCAAGCCGGGCGCATCATCCTTCAGGGGGAGGCCAAAGACCTCGCCCGCGATCCACGCATCCGCGCGGCCTATCTCGGCGGTGAAACCGAGCCGGCGGCGTGAGCACCGGCGGTGGTCATTACCGCATCGAGGCTTAAACCATTCGCGGGACGGGCGTGTCCGAGGCGCCCTCGATCCTAAGATAGTCGCGCCGGTGCGCTGCGGAATTCAGTTCCGGCGTGGCCTCGCACCATGCTTGCGCCACAAGGCGGCGGGCAGCGGTTCCCTCAAGCAGAATGACCTGTTCATAAACCGGACGTTCACTTTTGGCCGCTATCGTGTGTGGATGTTCCTCGCCATTACCCCCGAGCCATCGCCCCCGACGCCCTCGCCCCCGACGCCTGATCCATGAAGTCGGACCTGGAAGCAGAGACGTGACGCACGACACCTGCGATTTCCTGATCGTCGGCGCAGGGTTCGCGGGCGCGGTGCTGGCCGAACGCCTCGCTGTCGATGGCGGATACCGCGTGCTCGTCGTGGATCGCCGGCCCCATATCGCCGGCAATGCCTACGATGTGCCCGACGCGGCTGGCATCCTCATCCACCAATACGGCCCGCACATTTTTCACACCAACTCTGACCAGGTGCTTGCCTATCTGTCGCGCTTCACGACGTGGCGCCCCTACGAGCATCGCGTCCTGGCGCACTGGAACGGCCAGTTGCTGCCCGTCCCCATCAACCGTACTACCATCAACAGGTTCTTCGGGCTGGACCTTGCCACGAGCGCCGCCGCCGAGGCTTTCCTCAACCAACAGGCCGAGTCGGTAGCGCAAATCCGCACCGCGGAAGACGTGGTCGTCAGTCGCGTCGGCCGTCCGCTGTATGAGGCGTTCTTTCGTGGCTACACCCGCAAGCAATGGGGCGTCGATCCAAGCGCGCTGGATAAATCCGTCACCGCCCGCGTTCCCGTCCGAACCGACACCGACGACCGCTACTTCAACGACCGCTACCAAATCATGCCCAAACACGGGTACACCGCGATGTTCGGGCGCCTGCTCGACCATCCCGACATCACCGTGCGAATCGGCACCGAGTATCGCGACGTCGTGGCCCGCGTGCGTGCGCGCCACGTCATTTTTACCGGCCCGATCGACGAGTTCTTCGATTATCGGTTTGGCCGCCTGCCCTACCGGTCGCTCCGATTCGACCATCGCCACGTTGCTACCGCCAAGTTCCAACCCGTCGCCGTCGTCAATTATCCCGGTGAGGACGTGCCCTACACCCGCGTCACGGAATACAAGCACCTCACCGGCCAGGAACATCCCGCCACCAGCATCAGCTACGAGTATCCCTCCGCCGAGGGAGACCCCTACTACCCGATCCCCAACCCCGCCAACGCAGCCTTGTATGCCCGCTACGAGGCCCTCGCGGACGCGACGCCAGGGGTCACTTTTGCCGGTCGCCTCGGCACCTATCGCTACTTCAACATGGATCAGGTCGTGGCGCAGGCACTTACCATTTATGAGCGTCTGGCCGGTCGCCGCCGGGGTCATGCGTCCGTGCTGGCCCATGCGTGCGAGTTGGCCGAACTGAAAACCTAGCCGCTCACGCCGGACGGTGGTTGCCGCAACTGCCGCTCCGGCGCAGTAATCCGCGATGCGATACATCTCCACCCGTGGGCAAGCGCCCGTTCGCGACTTTGCTGGCGTCCTGCTTGCCGGCCTGGCCGAGGATGGAGGCCTCTATGTGCCTGAAACTTGGCCAGAATGGTCGCACGCCGATTGGCGCGCTCTGCGCGGCGTCCACTATGCGGAACTCGTGGCCCGCGTGCTGCAGCCGTTCGTGGGCGCCTCGATTCCCTTCGCCGTGCTCCAGAAGCTCTGCCACGAGACCTATGCGGGTTTCGGCCACCCCGCCGTCGCCCCCCTGGTCCAGCTCGATACCGGCATCTGGGCGCAGGAGTTGTTCCACGGTCCCACGCTCGCGTTCAAGGACATGGCGCTCCAGCTCATCGGCCGCCTGTTCGACCATGTGCTGACGCAGACCGGCCAGCGCATCACCATCGTCGCCGCCACCTCTGGAGACACCGGCTCGGCCGCCATCGAGGCCTGCGCCGACCGCGCCTGCATCGACATCGTCGTGCTTCACCCCGAGGGCCGCACCAGCGAGGTGCAACGCCGGCAGATGACCACCGTCACCGCCCGCAACGTCTGCAACCTCGCCGTCGCGGGCACCTTCGACGACTGCCAGGACCTCGTGAAGGCGATGTTCGCCGATGCGCCGTTCCGCGCCGAGCTACGCCTATCTGCCGTCAACTCCATCAACTGGGCGCGTATCGCAGCCCAGATTCCCTATTATGTCGCTGGCGCCCTGGCCCTGGGCGCGCCGGACAATGAAGTCGCCTTCGCGGTTCCAACCGGTAATTTCGGCAACGTGCTGGCGGCTTGGTCCGCCCGCCGCATGGGTCTGCCCATCACCCGCCTCGTGGTCGCCTCCAACCGCAACGACATCGTCGCCCGCTTCCTCGCCGCCAACGACATGACGATGCGTGCTGTGGAACCCAGCCTTTCCCCCAGCATGGACATCCAGGTCAGCTCTAACTTCGAGCGCCTGCTGTTCGAACTGCTGGACCGTGACCCCGCCGCCACGCGCCACGCGATGGAAGATTTCCGCGCCACCGGCCACATGGCCGTCTCCGACATTGCGTGGAAGCGCGCCACTGGCGTGCTGCATGGGTTCAGCCTCGACGACGCAGGCACCACCGCCGAGATCCGTCGCCTTTACGCCGAATGCGATTACCTCGCCGACCCCCACACCGCGATCGGCATCGCCGCCGCCCGCGCGCTTGCCTGCTCCCACGGCGTCCCCACCATCGCGATGGCCACTGCCCACCCGGCCAAGTTTCCCGACGCCATTGAGCAGGCGGTCGGCTTCCGCCCCCCTCTGCCCCCGCGCCTCGCAGACCTATATGACCGTTCAGAACATTTCACCCGAGTACCCCGGGACCTCGCCGCAATCCAAGCCTGCGTCCGAGCCACCGTTTTGAGGAATGCCGCATGACTGACATCACGATCGAAGGCGGCACCATCCGCGTCACCCGTCTGCCCTCCGGCCTCACCGTCGTGACCGAGCGCATGGACCGCGTCGAGACCGTGTCGCTGGGCGCCTATATCGCCACCGGCACGCGGCACGAGACCGAAGCCGAGAACGGCGTCTCGCACTTCCTCGAACACATGGCCTTCAAGGGCACCGAGCGGCGCAGCGCGTCGGCCATCGCCGAGGAGATCGAGGCCGTCGGCGGCCACATCAACGCCTACACCGCCCGCGAGCAGACGGCGTTCTACGTCAAGGTGCTGAAGGAGGACACGGCACTCGGCGCCGACATCATCGGCGACATCCTCAGCCATTCCACCTTCGATCCCGACGAGTTGGAGCGCGAGCGCGGCGTCATCCTCCAGGAGATCGGCCAGGCCCGCGACACGCCCGACGACATCGTGTTCGACCACTTCCAGGAGACCGCCTACCCGTCCCAGCCGATGGGCCGCCCGGTCCTCGGCACCGAGGAGGGCATCCGCTCGATGCCGCGCGACATGCTGATGGGCTACATGAAGCGCCACTACACCATGGGCAACACCGTCATCGCCGCCGCCGGCAACCTCGATCACGACCGCTTCCTCGACATCGTCGGCGTCCATTTCGCCGATCTGCCGACCCAGCTTCCCAGCGCCGCCGTCGCCGCCGAATATCGTGGCGGCGAGTTCCGCGAGGCGCGCGACCTCGACCAGGTGCATATCGTGCTGGGCTTTCCCTCGGTCGCCTACGACGATCCCGACTACAACGCGACCATGCTGCTCTCCACCCTGTTGGGCGGCGGCATGTCGTCGCGCCTGTTTCAGGAAGTGCGGGAGAAACGCGGCCTGGTCTATTCCATCTACTCGTTCGCCGCGCCGGCCATGGATGGCGGCCTGTTCGGCATCTATGCCGGCACCGGCGAGAGCGAGGCCGCAGAACTGGTGCCGGTGACGCTCGACGAGTTGCAGAAGGTCCAGCGCGACGTGAACGAGGCTGAACTTGGCCGCGCCCGCGCCCAGGTGAAGGCTTCGCTCCTGATGTCGCTGGAAAGCACCGGCAGCCGCTGTGAGCAGCTTGCCCGCCAGATGCAGGTGTTCGGCCGCGTCATCCCCACCGCCGAGACTGTCGCCAAGATCAACGCCGTGACCATCGCCGACGTGCAACGCGCCGCCACTCGTATCTTCCGCGCGATGCCGACACTGGCCGCCATGGGGCCAGCCGGCCGCGTGCCGGGCCTGCCCGCCATCGCCGACCGCCTCGCCGCGTGAAGAAGGCGTTACCACAGCCTCTCGCATCCCGTGCCGCGTACCACTATGTAAGAGTCAAATTACGCTGGAAGTGGATCGCTCGATGCGTCGTACCGGACTAATCGTCGCTTCCGCCGCCGTGCTGGCACTGTCTCTGGCACCCGGTATCGCTTTCGCGCGCGCCGGTGGCGGCGGTTCGTTCGGCAGCCGCGGCGGCATGACATACTCGGCTCCGCCGGCAACCCGCACCGCGCCTTACGCGGCCGCTCCTATGGAGCGCAGCATGACGCCGCAGCAATCGCCAAGCACTGCCTCGCCCGGCTATGGCGGCGCGGCGGCCCCGGCGTTCGGCGCTCGATCCGGTTTGATGTCCGGCATCATGGGCGGCCTGATCGGCGCCGGCATCGGCGGGATGCTGTTCGGGCACGGCATGTTCGGCGGCTTCTCCGGCATCGGCAGCGTGTTCGGCTTGTTGATCCAGTTGCTCCTGGTGTTCTTCATCGGGCGTTGGGTGTGGCGCATGTTCGCCTCTCGCCAACCCGCCATGGCCGGCGGCCCTGGTCTGTTTAACCGTAACGCTGCCGGTGCAATGCCAAACGGCGGCGGCGGCGGCGGCGGTCCCCGTCCAGCACAGATCACAGTCACGCCAGCGGATTTTCAGGCGTTCGAGCAGTTGCTGAAGGCGGTCCAGGCCGCGTGGTCCTCGCACGATCTCGCAACCCTGCAACGCATCGCCAGCCCCGAGATGGTCAGCTACTTCTCGGAACAGCTGAGCGACCAGGCCAGCCGGGGCGTCCGCAACAGCGTCACCGCCGTGAACCTCGATCAGGGTGACCTGTCGCAGGCCTGGGCCGAGAACGGCCGCGAATACGCCACTGTCGCCATGCGCTTCTCCATGATCGACGTTACCGTCGACGGAGCCAACCGCGTCGTCGATGGCAGCCCGAGCGAGCGCGTGTCCGCGACCGAGATCTGGACCTTCGTTCGCGCCAACCGGGGCAGCTGGCTGCTCTCCGCGATCCAGCAGACCCGCTGATCTAGGGCGGCGGCAGGTCCTGGGAATCGACATTGGCCGGTACCGGGGCTGTCGCCGCCGTAGTCTGTAGGTAGTTCTTGAGCGATCGGCGGACCTGGAACTCCAGTTCCACGTTCATGTCGTCCATCAGCGCTCGTGTGAGTTGATACAGCGCCGCCCGCATCTTCGCCGGCCCATCGTCATGCGCCGTGGCGCTGCGCGAAACCCGTGCTTCCGCAAACCCCACCCGGCTGCCGGCATCGTCCAGCACATCCAGGTGCACCGCGAAATTGCCTAGGTATAGTCCCTGAGCCACCACCAGCGACGCCTGATCGATCACAAAAACCGCCCGTCCCGGCCCCCCTCCTGGCAGCAATCTTTGTTCCGCCATCTGCCGCAAGGCCGAGATCGGTGAGACCGGCGAAAGGAAGCCGATATCGCGCGAGTCCAATACCGGACGCCACCTGTCATCGATATCGACGCTGCCCACGCTGAGCCGGAGCTTGGTGAGATAATCAAAGGACAGCGGGTCGAACGCCGTCTGGGCTTCCCCGCCGTCAGTCGCGCACGCCGCCGCTGCCAGTGGCACGAGCAGTATCCACCGGCGCGAAAACTTGGTCATGGATAGTCCCTTCAGTCGGTTTCCAGAGCTTGGCCTCGCACCTGCTCGCGCGGGAAATGGAAACCAAAATTGCAGAACTCGCAATTCATGGTGATGGTCCCATCGATTGCCATGTGGTCCAGGTCGTCATGGCTGAACCCTTCGAGGATGCCCGACAGCCGCTGGCGTGAGCATCGGCAGCCATACGCCAGCGCGCGCGGCATGTCCGCCACCACGCCCTCGGTATGGAATAGCCGATACAGGAGTTGCTCGACCGGCAGGTCGTCGTCGAGCAACTCTGCGTCGGTCAGCGTCGCCGTGAGGATGCTCGCGGTGCGCCAGGCTTCCTCTCGCGCTTCCGAATCGAGTTCCGGGTCAACGCCCCCCTCCCCCGCCACCTTCTCCAGCACCATCGCCCCCGCGCGCCAACCCGCCGGCGTGAGGGCGCAGGCAACCCGAAGCTCGCATTTCAACTGCTCGCTGGTGCTGAAATAATGCAGCGCCATATCCGCCAATCCCTCGCCCTCGATCGACACTATACCTTGGTGGCGATCCGTCTCCGGGCCCTGGTCCACCGTGAACGCCAGATAGCCGTCGCCCAGCAACGCGCGGGCACTTGGCTCCGGCGTTTCCGCGAGCAGGGCCGCCAGCCGTTCCGGGTTGGTCTGCGCGTAGCCCCGCACCGCCCCGCTCTCGGTGCAATCGGCCAGCAGCATCGTGATCGGCCCATCGCCCTTGGCCTGCAGGCTGAACGAGCCCCGGAACTTCAGCGCGGAAGACAGCGCGCTTATGAGCGCCAGGGCCTCGCCCACCAGCCGCGTCACCGCCTCGCCGTGGTCGTGCCGGGTCAGCAGCGCATCGGCCAGCGGCCCCAGCCGCACCAGCCGCCCACGCACGGGCCGGCCTGGAAGATGGAACAGCGTGACTCCGCGGGGCACCACGATCGCGGGCACGTCGGGACGGTCAGTGTCGAGGAAAGCAGGAGTGACGAGGGAAACGGGCATTTCGGACATTTCTATAAGATAGTCGCGCCACCCCCGTGCGGCTACCGTCCCCCGCTATGAACCCGCGCCTTCTTCGTCTCGCCGACGCACCGGCTGCCGCCATTCTGATCCAGACGAGCTTCGCCGGCCAACCCGTCGACCCCCCGCCGTCCGCCTCGCGCGAGACCGCCGAAACCGTCGCCGCCCACATAGCCCGCCATGGCGGCGCGGGCTGGGAAGCCGGCACCGGCCTTGCTGGCATCCTCCTCTGGTCCGAGCATCCCGACGCTCTTTACGTCGGTCGTCTCGCGGTGGACCCCCTTGCCCGTCGCCAGGGCGTTGCCCGCGCGTTGCTCGCTTTCGCCGAACTGGAGGCAAGCCGGCGCGGCCTGACCTGTCTCCGCCTTGCAGTACGGGTCGAACTCATCGCCAACCACCGCCTGTTCGCTGCCATTGGTTTCCAGGAAGTCGGCCGTACCGCGCATGATGGCTATGACCGGGCAACCTCGATCGACATGGAGAAGCAACTGGTTTGATCGACCGAAACAGGTGCCCGCGCGCATCAGCACTGCTTCAGCATCCTTCCTCCACTCCACGCCCTCCGCGATAACTCTCGCCAATGAGGAAGATCGGACACGAAAGTTTCAGCCTGCTGGGCGCCATCACGCTGGCCCGGATCGCGTTCGGCTATCAGATACAAACCGTCGCCAGCATCGGCCCGGAGCTGCTCGCGGCGTTCGGCATCAGCCTCGCCGTCCTCGGCACGTTGATCGGCATCTACATGGCACTTGGCATCCTCACCGCCCTGCCATGCGGCTTCCTCTCCCAGCGTTTCGGGGACCGGAACGTGGTCGTCACCGGGCTCGCCCTCATGGCCTGCGGAAGCCTGGTATCGGCGCTGTCTGGCGGGCCGGTCGGACTTGGCGTGGGGCGCCTGGTGGCCGGTGCCGGCGCCGTGGCACTCACCGTGCTGCAAGGCAAGATTATCGCCGACAGATTTCATGGGCGAGCGTTCCTGCTGGCCATGGGGCTCAGTATCGGCGCTTTCCCCATCGGCATCGGCCTGGGCCAACTCACGCACGCCCCGCTTGCCGATGCCTATGGCTGGCCCAGCCCGTTCCTGGCCGGCGCCGCCGTGGCCGCCGTCGCCACCCTGTGGTTGATGTTGAGTTGGGGCCGCAAACCGACCCGCGATCCGCGTGGCCTCGCCCTGCCCAGCCGCCATGAATGCGTGCTGATGTTACTCGCGGGCCTGGTCTGGACCTTCTACAACGCTGGCTATTTCAACTTCCTCGCGTTCATGCCCACTTACCTGCAGGCCCATGGCAACCCCGCCTGGGTCGCCAATGTCGTCATTTCCGTCGCCACCTGGGGCAACCTGCCCGCCATCCTGCTCGGCAGCTTTTTCGCCGACCGGTTCGGAGCGGACCGCATGTTCCTGGTCGGGGCGATCTTCAGCGTGGTCTCCGTGTTCGGCATGGGCTTGGTGGACTGGCCGCTGGTCTGGGGGACCATATTCGGCACGCTGGCCTCGGTTCACGCTGGCATCATCTTCGCCAAAGGCACGCTGTCGGCCCGGCCCGAGAACCGCGCCGTCGGCATGGGACTGTTCTACGTCACCTATTATCTGGGCGGCGCCTTCATCCCCGCTCTCTGCGGCAAGGTGGCCGACTATGTCGGTGACCCCCGAGGTGCATTTCTCTGTGCCGGCACACTGGCGGCCATGGCGATCCCCACCTATTTCCTGCATCGGAACCTGCAAGCGCGGGGATTGGTGCTGGAACCCGCTTAAGGCAGAATTGGTTATGCTTCACATCATGAAACTGGCGGTCGGCGCGCGCGACGTAGGTCATTTGCGCGCCAATCAAACGTTGCACGCGCTCATCGATCCACCCTTGCGGCACAGGACACGCAACTTCCCCCGTCGCGCGCCCGAAATTCTCCAGGGTGGCTCGATGTACTGGGTGGTCGCCGGGGTCGTGATGGTCCGTCAGGCCATCATAGATATCGTGGAGGATACCCGCGAAGACGGGGCAGCCTGCGCGGCCCTGTTGCTGCACCCCGATATCATCCCCGTCGCCGGTCGCCCGGTAAAGGCGTTCCAAGGCTGGCGCTACCTCACCGTCGCCGACGCGCCGCCTGATCTCACCACTCTGGGCGATACGCGTGTGGCCGAATTGCCGACAAAAATGCAACATGAGTTGCGTCGTCTCGGTCTGCTCTAAGCTTTACGCTTGCAAACAGGCTTAGCGCGGAAGATTGTTAAATCAGTAGCCTAGCAGTTTTGGTTGCATCAACATCTGAACTTCCTCTTATCGGAGCCCGTCATGCTGCGTTCCCGGTTTCTCGGCGCTTTCGCGCTCGCATTGGCTCTGGCTGCCCTATCGCTACCGGCAAGCGCCGCGACGCGTCAATCGGCAAGCAACGCGTCTATCCATCAGCAGCACCACGCCCGTGTCTCGCATATCCACCGGGCGCAGGTAATGGACACCGTGGCCCGTCGTCAGGCGCCGATCGCGCATCGCACCGCATCCTCGATGACCCACGATACACTTTCCAGCGCACACCAACTCGATAACCCAGCCTGAGGCTGACCTTCGCCACAGCTTCGCTTACGTCGGAACTATCAGTTCAGTCGTGAGCGAAGCTCGTCGGCCGCGAGTCTCGCCCGGCTGGCGACCTCGCCTTCCGGCACCAAGCCCAAAAATCGGTCATAGCAACGCAACGCGGCGCTAACACGATCGAGCCGTTGGTTCATCAAGGCGGCCTCTCGCCACTGGGCCGCGGCAGCTGGCGCGATCCGAAGCATGTCTTCGGTACATGCCAATGCTCCCGCCAGATCGTCCGCCTCCAATCGGCGGAGCTTGACGTTGTTCTGCAACCGCAGCAGCACCGCACGGTTGCTCACGCGCGCCAGCAGAGCGGGCTTCAATTCGGCTTCCGGTCCCTGCACCCGCTTCACCAGCTTCCGCAACGCCCGCGCATCCAGCGGCATCCCGCCGGCAAACACATCCAGCACCAGCTTTTCCGAGCCGCCTTCGAGACCGATCACGAAGTGACCCGGGAAATCCAGGCCATGCACCGGCCAGCCCCCGGCCCGCGCCGCATGAATCCATACGATGCCAAGTGCCACCGGCAGTCCACGCCGCCGCGCAATGACACGCAGCAGGTTGGCATTGGCGGGATCGTCGTAGGTCTCCCGGTCGCCCTCGTACTGATACTTGCCGCCAACCAGCCCAGCCAGCGCCGCCGCCTGGGCCGACAGATCATCGGCCGCGACATCAAAGGCGAGGCGGGCCGCATCCCGCGCCATCTCGGAAAGATGCTCGCGCGCGGCCTGCCAATCCTCGTCCGGCGCATCGACTCGGGCGAGTTGGAGGGCTGCGTCGGCGATATCGATCTCGCCGTCCTCCAACAGCCCGATCCCGTCGAGCGCCGTGCGGGGATCGCCCGCTTTTGGCGGCTCAATCAGCATCGTTGCCTTTCGCGTCGGCGGTCTCCGGCAAGTACAGCGAACTGCCCTTGGCGACGAACTCCTCGCGCTTTTCCTCCATGCCAGCCATCCGCTCGGTATCCGCGCGGATGTCGTGGGAAATCTTCATGGAGCAGAATTTCGGCCCACACATCGAGCAGAAATGCGCGACTTTGTGCGCGTCCTTCGGCAGCGTCTCATCGTGATACTTGCGGGCGGTGTCGGGATCGAGACCGAGGTTGAACTGATCCATCCAGCGAAACTCGAACCGCGCCCGGCTGATTGCGTCGTCGCGCAGCTTGGCCGAGGGATGCCCCTTGGCCAGATCCGCCGCATGGGCCGCGATCTTGTAGGTGATCACACCAGTCTTCACATCGTCTCGGTTCGGCAGCCCGAGATGTTCCTTCGGGGTCACGTAACAAAGCATCGCGGTCCCGAACCAGCCGATCATCGCGGCACCGATGGCCGAGGTGATGTGGTCGTAACCGGGCGCGATGTCGGTCGTCAGTGGTCCAAGAGTATAGAACGGCGCCTCACCGCACTCGGCCAGTTGCTTGGTCATATTCACCTTGATCTTGTGCATCGGCACATGGCCCGGCCCCTCGATCATCACCTGGCAGCCCTTGGCCCAGGCACGCTTGGTCAACTCGCCCAGTGTCTCCAACTCGGCGAACTGCGCGGCGTCGTTGGCATCCGCGATGCAGCCGGGCCGCAGCCCGTCACCCAGAGAGAACGACACATCGTATGTGCGCATGATGTCGCAGATGTCGTCGAAATGCTCGTACAGGAAGCTCTCTTTGTGATGCGCGAGGCACCAGCGTGCCATGATCGAGCCGCCACGCGAGACGATACCGGTGGTGCGCTTGGCCGTCAGCGGCACGTAGGCGAGACGCACGCCGGCATGGATGGTGAAGTAGTCTACGCCTTGCTCGGCCTGCTCGATCAGCGTGTCGCGGAACACTTCCCAGTCCAGCAGGTCAGGGTTGCCACCGACCTTCTCCAATGCCTGGTAGAGCGGCACGGTCCCGATCGGCACTGGCGAGTTGCGCATGATCCAGCTGCGGATGTTGTGGATGTTACGCCCGGTGCTGAGGTCCATCACCGTGTCGCCGCCCCAACGGATCGCCCACACCAGCTTCTCGACCTCGTCGGCCGCCGAGGAGGTGACGGCAGAATTGCCGATGTTGGCGTTGATCTTCACCAGGAAGTTGCGCCCGATGATGACCGGCTCCAACTCCGGGTGATTGATGTTAGCCGGGATGATCGCCCGCCCACGCGCAATTTCGGACCGTACGAACTCGGGCGTCACGAAGGCCGGCAGCTCGGCGTCGAAATCCTCGCCATCTGCCCGGCGCTCCTCGGCGCCCTCCAGCATCTCGCTACGGCCAAGATTTTCGCGGTGCGCGACGTAGATCATCTCCTCAGTGATGATCCCGGCGCGGGCATACTCATATTGCGTCACAAGCTGGCCCGGCAGTCCCTCCAACACCGTCTGGTGCGCCGGGCACGCGGCCACCACCTTGTCGTCCCCGATATTGCCGTTGTCCTCCGGCTTCACCTCACGCGGCGTTACCGCGATCAGTGCGCGGCGGGTCAGCCAGGGTGCGCGAACCGGCAGCAAACCCGCTTCCAGCTGGATCGTAGCGCCGGCATCGGTGTAGGGACCAGAAGTGTCGTAGGCCCGGAAAGCGTCCTCGCGAGCGGTAGGCTCCAGCGGGATTTCGCGAAAGGGCACCCGGATATCCGGCCTTCCCTCGGGGCTCGTGTAGATCTTGTGTGATCCGACGATCGGTCCCGTCGTGACGGCGGCGGGCTTGGTTTGGACAGTCATGGAAGCGGCCTCCTCTTGTGTCGGCCAACCGACGATCGAGAGGGGAAAGCTGGGCAGCGCCCGACTCCCGTCCCTACGCCGGGATTAACCGGATCAGGTTCTCAGGGTCACCGCGCTGCCAACTCGGCCAACAGTATCTCAGCCCCTTACGCGGGGCACCCCTCGGAAACCGTTAACGTCGCCCGAATGAGGGTGGCCTGTCAAACAAACAAGCTGTCAGGTGAAGCGCACTTCCTCGACCTGTTCCGAGACGATGCGGAGGGATACACCGCCCTTGACCTCAGGTCTGTTCATGGCGAGCAACGCCGGTACGAGTGCCCGCAACTCTTTTATTAAACCCTCATGGGTCTTGGTTTCCGCCACGAGCCCAGGGACCTCGTCGCTTTGAGCCCACCAAACCCTGGCTTCAGGGTCCCAATGCGCATTCACGTGTAGAACATCCATCACCCGAACCTCGTTCGCCGAGGTCCGAACGTCAACCCGTGCGCGCCATTATGTGCGCGCTGCGACACTCATCTGTGTGGTTGCCGCCCCGCCGGACGCTGCTACGTTACGAAAAAATCAAGGTCACGCTTATGCGACTCCGCTTCGCCCTGCTCGCCACGGCGCTCGCCCTTGGTGCCAACGCCGCCCGCGCCGAACTCCCCGCGATTATCAAGATCGGCGTTCTCAACGACCAGAGCGGACCGTTCGCGGACCAATCGGGCAAAGGCAGCCTCATCGCCGCCGCCCTGGCCGTCGAGGATTTCGCCACAGATTCGCCGGGACAGAAGGTCGAGATTGTCTATGGCGATCATCAGAACAAGCCTGATGTAGGCAGCCAGATCGTACGCGAGTGGATAGACCGCGAGGGTGTGGTCGCAGTGGCCGACGCGGTGAACTCGGCGGTCGGCCTCGCCGTCAACCCCGTGTTGCGCGACCGCCACCGCACCTTCATCGTCAGCAACGTCGGCACCTCTGACCTCACCGGCAAGTTCTGCTCGCCGACCACGTTCCAATGGACGTTCGACACGTGGGCCTTCGGCAACAGCGCCGCCCGCGCGTTGAAGGACAAGGGGCCGTTCTTCTTCGTGGGCTTCGACTACGCGCTGGGGCAGGCCCTGGAGCGCGACACCACCGAAGTCCTGAAATCCATCGGCGGCACAGTCGCCGGGTCGGTCAAGCATCCGCTGGGCACCACGGATTTCTCCTCCTATCTCCTGCAGGCGCAGGCGTCAGGCGCCAAGGTGATCGCCTTCGCCTCCACCGGCCCGGATCTCACCAACGCCATCAAGCAATCCGCCGAGTTCGGCATCACCAAAACCGCCACCCTCACTGGCCTGTTCACCCAGTTGCAGGACATCGCCGCAGTCGGTGCCGAGACCGCCCAGGGACTCCTGCTGACCGAGGCATTCTACTGGGACCGCGATGATGCCAGCCGCGCCTGGAGCAAGCGCTTCGAGGCCCGCATGGGCCGTCCGCCCTCCGAAAATCAGGCCGGAGTGTATTCCTCCATCCTGGCTTACCTCCACGCCGCCAAGGCCGCCAACAGCATCGTGGGCGAGGACGTGGTGGCCCAACTGAAGAAGGCCCCGGTTCAGGACGCGCTGTTTGGCCCGGTCACCATCCGCGCCGATGGCCGCACGCTGCACCCGATGTACGTGTTCCGCGTCAAGGCCCCGGCGCAGGTGAAGGGCAAGTGGGACCTGTACGACCTCGTACAGACTATTCCCG
>JANXXW010000129.1 GCA_025350425.1 Rhodospirillales bacterium | reverse complement strand
GCCGGCAGCGTGGCGAATGAGCGCGTGATGCAGTTCGGCCGGCGTAAGGTCGGCTGTGGCCCCACCGGCGGCGTTCGGCCGATTTGAGAGGATAACATAGGGCGTGTGGCGGGTTGCGCTGGGCTCGACCTGGCCTGGGATGCTGGGGCGATGGTCGCCGAAGAACACCAGGAGCATCGGCCGCGCCGTACGGTCCAGCAGGTCCATCAGGTCAGCCAGCATGGCGTCGCTGTTGGTGAGGTGGCGGCTATAGGCGTGAAGCGCGGTCTCACCCTGTGGCGGCGCCCAGGGACCATGGTTCTCCATCGTGACGGCGTATATCAAGACCGGACCCGGCGCTTTCTCGACGCGGGCCACGAGGTTGGCGGCGACAGCTTGATCGGCAACGTAAGGGCCGTTCTTGGGCGCGCCCACGAAGTCCAGCCGACCGGCCAGCGTCTTAAACCCGAGAGCCGGCATCAGGCGGTCACGGCAGTAAAAGCCGAGTTCGAAGGGGTGGACGAACTGGGTGTCGTAGCCTCGTGTCGCGAAGCGGGTGGCAAGCGCGCATGGGGCGGCGTCGGCGCCGCGTACGAACGGGTCGAACCGGCGGAAACCGAGTTCTGGGTCCGTGAGGCCGGTGAGCACGCCGAACTCGGTCCGCATCGTGTAGGCGCCAAACCCTTCGATCATCAGCCGGCCACTGAGGTCGGCGCGGGCGCGGGCGGCTGCCAGCGCCGGCAGCCACAGCGGCAGATTGGGCAGTTCGGCCGGATCGATAAAGGACTCGCATTGTACCACCACCACGATCTCGGCGGCATTCCGGTGGAGCACGAGTGCCCGTTGTTTTGGCAGCGTGAGCCGGGTCCGGTGCCAGCAGAGCCAATAGCGCAGCAAGGTGGCGATCAGGCCATGCCTTGCGACATCCTGTTCAAGGTCGGGAAGCGCCGGCAAATCCCGCAAAGACCAGGCAAGCACGATCAGCGAAGCCGCGGCGACCGCCCCGCCGGCCAGGTGCCGGTCGGCATCGGCGGACGCACCCCAGATCACCACTCCCACCACCATCAGCGGCAACGCCACCACAAGGATCCGGATGAGAGGCGGCAGGACGCCGATATAAAGGCGGGGATGGCGGATCGTTGCGCCGATGTAGGCAAGGTCGGAGAACACCAGCGGCTCGCCGAGGTGACGAAGCTTGAGGTTGGAGCCTGTGGCGAGGATGGTCGCAAACAGGGCCGTGCTGACAAAGGCCAGGGCCGAAAAGCCGGTGATCGCCAGGACGCCACCCGCGATGGCGAGAGTGGCACTGGCGCGAACCGCGAATGCGCGTGCGGTCCAGGTGCGCCCAATACGCGGGCGGACGGTGACTTCGGCACCTTCCGTCCAAAGCACGCTGGCAAGCAAGTACAGAACTGTATTCAACAAGATATCGCCCGCGTCCCCATACCGTGTGCTGGGTGGGAGACCTGGGGCCGGATGTCAATCCTAGGTGCCGGGCTGGCCGCGGCATGATGGCCCACCCGGCGCTGCCGATCCTGCGGGCGCCACCACCGGCGCGGCCCGATGCGTTCTCGACATTCAATCCGGCGTTGTTCGAGCGCGTGCTGGATGAGGGCGTCTCGCCGGACCACATGGCGCGGTCGGCTGTGGTTGCGGAACGAATGTGCGCGTTGCGCGTGGGCGGGGAGTTCTGGCGGGACGAGGGATGGGAACGGTTCACTCCCGCCCCCCGGCTGGGGCGAAGTTTGGGCGAGGTCCTGGCCGCGGCACTCATTTCCGCGACCACCTATCGCGATCCGTTCACGGGACAGCCGATCACGGCCGAGGCCTATGTCGAGCAGCTCGGGTTCTGGCGGGCGGCGATGGACGAGGTCCGGAGCATTGCCTGCTGCGTGGGCATGTCGGCGTGGAAGCGGGAGCGGATCGCGGACTTCTTCCGTATCGGGAACCGTCTGCCGGCATTCCGTCGCAGCGCGCGGGGCGCGGTGCGGGTGGCCAAGGCACGGAAAGGTGGCATCGCTGTCTGGTCTACCCGGATGCCGTCAGGGCTGGAACGGTTGGCGGCAGCGGCCTCGGTTCCGTTGTTCCGGGTGGAGGATGGCTTCGTGCGGTCGCGGGGCTTGGGCAGCGGGATGTTGCCGCCAGCCTCGATCATCATGGACGGAACCGGCATCTACTACGACCCAACCGGGCCGAGCGACCTGGAGCGCATCCTGGCGGAAACGGAGTTCGATGCGCCGACGCTGGCGCGGGCGCGCCGCCTGATCGATCTGCTGGTCGCGCGTGACATCACGAAATACGCGGCGGGCCATGCGCCGCTGACGCTGCCGCCGCGAGATGGACGACGCCGCATCCTGGTGCCGGGACAGGTCGCGGACGATCTTTCGGTGCGCCTGGGAGGCTCCGAGGTGCGGGATAATCTGGACCTGCTGACGCGGGTCCGCGTGGCGAACCCCGAGGCATTCGTCGTGTACCGACCGCATCCGGACGTGGACGCCGGCCATCGCCTTGGTGCCATTCCCGATGCAGTGGCTCGCGGCCAAGCCGATCTGGTGCAACGGGGCGGGTCCATGGCTGGTTTGATAGGCGAGGTGGATGAGGTTCACACGTTAACCTCGCTGGCCGGGTTTGAGGCGCTCTTGCGTGGCAAACGCGTGGTGACACACGGTTTACCATTCTACGCCGGTTGGGGATTGACTGAGGACAACGCCGCAGGTCGCGCAATCGTGTTGCGGCGCAGCACGAAGTTAACTATTGAGGCTTTGGTCGCGGGCACCCTGCTAGTCTATTCGCATTACATCGACCCGGTCACGCGGCTCCGCTGTGGGCCGGAGACTTTGATCGAACGGCTTGGCGATCGGTCGGTTTGGCAGCCAAGCATTCTTATGCGCGGCCGTAGGATTCAAGGTTGGTTGCGTGGCAGACTGGTCCGATTGGCCCAGTCCCGCGATGCCGACAGGAGACAGTGATGGCCGGAAAAGCGGGGACTTCCCGAGTGTTTCTGCTGCTGCAGGGACTCATGGGTCCGTTTTTCTCCCGTCTCGGCTCGGCCCTCCTATCCGACGGGCATACCGTGCACGGCGTGATGTTCAACGGTGGCGACCGGTTCTTCTGGCGCGGGCCGAACGCCGTGAATTATGCGGGACGACCCGCCGACTGGCCGGAGTTCCTGGAGCGGCTCATCATCGCGCGCCATGTAACCGACGTCGTGCTGTTCGGCGACGGTCGGCCCATTCACCGCGCGGCGGTCGCCGTTTGTGGCCGTCTTCAGGTTCAGGTGCATGTATTTGAGGAGGGCTATGTCCGCCCGGACTACGTGACGCTGGAGCGCGATGGGGTGAACGGCCACTCCAGCCTGCCGCGCGATCCGCAATGGTATCGCGACGCGGCCGCCAACCTGCCGCCGGTTGCCAAGCTGCCGCCGGTGCCGTTCAGCTTCAACACTCGTGTTCGGCAGGGCATCGCCTATAACCTCGCTCAGCTGACGCTGTCTTGGCGCTATCCGCATTACCAGAGTCACCGCCCCTGGCACCCGTTGCATGAAGGTTTCGGTTGGCTCAAGCGGCTGCGCGAGCGCAAGGGCGCCCGGGTGCGGTCCGCCGAACTGGTCCATGAACTTTGGGCGTCGGGTGACCCTTATTTCGTGTTTCCGCTCCAGTTGGAGAACGATTCGCAGCTTCAACTGCATTCCCCTTTCCGCGCCCTGGCTCCCGCCATTGAGCACGTCATCGTCTCGTTCGCGACCAACGCCGTGCCGGGTACTCGGCTGGTCGTGAAGCAGCATCCGTTGGACAACGGGCTGAACGATTGGCGGGCGATGGTGGCCGGGTTCGCGCGAACTCATAATGTAGGAGATCGCGTGTCCTACATGGAGATTGGCGACATCGTGCCCGTGGTCGAGAGATCGCGTGGGTTGGTAACCATCAACAGCACGACCGGCACTCTCGCGTTGACCGTCGGCGTGCCCACCGTGGTCCTCGGGCAGGCCGTGTACGACATCCCCGGAATGACGTTCCAAGGACCGCTCGACAGGTTCTGGATCGCGCCGGAGCCGCCCGACGCGGAGTTGTTCGCCGCGTTCCGGAGGGTGTTGATCGCACGGTGCCTAATTCCGGGTGGGTTCTTCTCGGAGCATGGGCTGAGCCTGCTTGTCAGTTCGGCCGTGGCGCGCCTGACCGCCGCCGGGGCCACCCACGCCGTGCGCGCGACGACGTCCCGC
>JANXXW010000118.1 GCA_025350425.1 Rhodospirillales bacterium | reverse complement strand
AGCCCGAGCAATAGAAGGGCTTGCGCTGGGCCGCGACCTCGGTGCGCGCCAGATGCTCGGCTTGTTGCCGCAGGTAGGATACGCGGGCGTGCAACCGATCCGATGAGACGTATGGCGACACGCGGCTCGCGAGCGCGAGGGCAATGTCCGCAGAGGACAGGTCCGCATGAGCGCGCAGCAGCGTCTCGCCACGGTCGTCCCGCTTGCCAAGTATGTGCGGCCGTTCGATTTGATCGTATAGGATGTCGCGCAGTTGCTGCTCGATGAGCGGGGCCTTCTCCTCCACCACGACAATCTCCTCCAGCCCCGCGGCAAATTCGCGGATGGTGCGTGGATCGAGCGGCCATGTCATGGCGAGCTTCAAGATGCGGATGCCGCCCAGGCCTTCCAGCCCCAACTCGGCGAGCGCCTGACGTGTGTCGTGGTAGGACTTGCCCGCCGTCACGATCCCGAGCCGGGCGCCCGGCGGATTGGCCACCAGCCGGTCGAGCCCGTTGGTCCTGATGTAATCCTGCGCGGCCGACATCCCGAGCGTAATGAGCCGCCCCTCCTGGTCCAACGGCGTGTCCGGCAGCCGGATGCTAACGTCGGGATGAGGGCCGTCCGGCCATACGGAGCGGAACGCGGCGAGGTCGAAGCTGACCGAGGCCGAACTGTCCACAACGTCGGCCACGGTCTTGAGGCCGATATAACGCCCCGACCAGCGCGACATGGCCCAGCCATGCAGGCCGAATTCGAGGATGTCGTGGACGTCGGACGGCACCAACACCGGCACCGAGGCGGCTATGAAGGCCTGTTCGCTCTGGTGCGGCACGGTGGAGGATTTGCAGGCATGATCGTCACCCGCAACCAGCAGAACGCCGCCGTTCCGAGCGGTGCCGGCGTAGTTGGCGTGCTTGAAAACGTCGCCGGAGCGATCGACGCCAGGTCCTTTGCCATACCAGAAGGCGAACACCCCGTCGTATTTGGCCTGTTGCAGCAGTGCCACTTGCTGCGTGCCCCAAACGGCGGTCGCGGCAAGTTCCTCGTTCACGCCGGGCCGAAACTGGATGTGGTTCGCCTCGAGGTGCTTACGCGCCTGCCACATCTGGATATCCACGGTGCCCAGAGGCGAGCCACGATAGCCGGAGACGAAGCCGGCCGTATTGAGCCCCGCCGCCGCGTCGAGTTGCCGCTGAAGCAGCGTGAGGCGGACCAGCGCCTGCGTGCCAGTGAGGTAAACGCGCTCGATGTCGGCGCTATACTTGTCATCGAGGGTCACAGCTGAATGCTTCAAGTCACCCACCTCGCGCTGGCTGCCACATTTGCAGTTTAGGGCAGCTTGGTTGTCCTAATTAAACGCCTGTCCAGTCAGGATTGCAATCTCGGCCACTATAGTATGTAGCGCGACCCAGGCGGCTTTTCAGCCGGGGACTAAGTCTCGAGTGATAGCGACGCGGCTTGTGGTCTTAATTTTAAATCAACTAATTTTTTGTATGGTGCTTCAAATCTTGGATTAATCCGCATAAAGTATTAATTACGCCATCAATTTAGCCAAAAAATCGCTACGGCGTCGTCGGGGGAGTTGTTTTACAATGCGTTTCAACGAGGTCGGACAACAGTTGCGGGCCTACCGACTTGAGTCTGGGCTACGCGCGGAGGAGATTGCTGCCCGGCTCGGCGTCTCCCGGGCCGCTCTCTATCGCTACGAAAAAGGTGACGTGATCAAGCTGGACACGATCCAGCGGCTGGCCGAATTGCTCAAGGTGTCGCCGTTGTCTCTGCTCGGCATCGGGGTCGAGTATTATGGGCGCCCGGTGGCCTATTTCGAGCGCGTGCGGCAAATCGAGGAGAGCGCCGACCAGATCCTCGAACTCGCCGGGTCGCTTTGCTACCTCACGACGTCCGACCTGTACGACACGGTGCTCGCCCAGGTGTTCTATGAGGTTGCCTCCAACGTGGGAGCCGAACGGGCCGCAGCCACCACGATGGCGGAGCAGGTCCTGGGATTGCTCGCACTCCGCAAGCGTCTGTACGCGGAGCGAAAACCGAACATCATCTACATGCTGTCGACGACCCGGCTCCGGGCCCTGCTCGAGTCCGGCGTGGCACCTGGCGTCAACGTGTCGGCGCGCACCCGCCTGCTCTGTCGCGAGATCGCGATTGCTGAGGTGGAGAATATCGCGCGCCTGATGGAAGCCGAGCCGATGGGCCTGCAATTCGGATTGCTCAACGGCCCCGAACCTTCCGGCAGTTACGTGATCCTGCGGGCCCGCGACCGCGCCAGCCTTGCCGTCAACCCATTCCGGGCCGACACGATCCCCGGCCTTCCCGTCGGCGTGGCGATGATAACCGGCGCCGACGACGCGGTGGCCGCCCATCAACGTGTGGCCGAAGCGCAATGGCGCGAGGCGACGCGGGGATCAGTGGGAGCGGCCCGCGTACGCGCTCTGTTGGTCGAGACCAGGCCGATCACCTAATCCTTCGGCGCTGGGGTGGGCAGGCTGGCACGGTCGATCTATCCTGGGACGCATGTTTGTTCTTCCTTCCAGCCCCGACGTGCAAGTGTCCACCAGCGAAACGGTCTGGCAGGGCCGTTTTCCGCTCGAACGGATCCAATTCCGCAATCGCCGTTTCGACGGAACCATGTCCGGCCTTCGTACCTGGGAGCTTTGGCGACGCGGGCGCGCGGCGGCGTTTCTCCCCTATGATCCGGTATCTGACACCGTCGTGCTGATCGAGCAGTTTCGTCTGCCGGCGCTGGCCGCCGGGCTCAACCCGGTGATGACGGAGTTGCCGGCCGGGCTGTGCGATGCAGGCGAAGCGCCGGAAGTCGCGATCCGTCGCGAAGCCGTGGAGGAGATCGGTATCGCCCCCCGGCGGATGCATCATATCGGCGACTTTCTGCTCACACCTGGCGGCAGCGATGAAAACTGCGCGCTCTACGTAGGCGAGATCGTGGCTCCACCGGCTGGACCGGACGGTCTGATCGGCATCGGTGGCCTGCACGATGAGGAGGAGGACATTCGGGCAACGCTCTGGCCCCTCACGCGGGCGATCGAGGCCGCGCTCGACGGCCGGATCGCCAATTCGGTCGCGACGATCGCACTGCTTTGGATGGCCGCCAAGCGTGAGTGGTTGCGCCGTGATTGGGGCTTCGCATGACGGACCGCCTGTTCCTCGACGATTCTGACGCACGCGGGATGGAGACGACCGTGATTGAGTCCACGCCCGACGGGATCGTGCTGGACCGGACGGTGTTCTACGCGCGGTCGGGTGGCCAGCCGGGTGACACTGGAACGCTGTACTGGGCCGGCGGCGAGGTGACGGTGGCTGACACAATCAAGGGCGATGGCCAGACGATCCGCCATATGCCGGCTGCCGATTCGTTGCTGCCGCCCGCGGGAACGCCGGTCGTTGGCACCCTGGACTGGTCACGCAGGCATCCGTTGATGCGGATGCATACCACTCTGCATCTTCTGTGCGTCGCCCTGCCCGGAGCGTCGGTAACCGGCGGCCAGATTGGGCTCGACAAGTCACGGCTGGATTTCGACCTGCCGGAACCGCCGTCACGCGAGGCGATCGAGGCCGCGTTGAACGGGCTGGTGGCCGGGGATCACGAAGTAAGCGCCGAGTGGGTCGACGAATCGGTTCTCGACACGAACCCCGCGCTTGTCCGCACTCTTTCCGTGCAGCCTCCGCGTGGCACGGGCCGGCTGCGCCTGGTGCGGATCGGCGACATCGATTTGCAGCCCTGCGGCGGCACCCATGTTCGGCGCACTAGCGAGATCGGTGTCGTGCGCGTGTTAAAGATCGAGAACAAGGGCCGGCAGAACCGCCGCATCTCAATCGCCTTGGAGACACCATGATCCCCGCCACCGGCACACTGGTTTCGACAGAATGGCTCGCGGCGCATCTCGCCGATCCCGACATGGTCGTATTCGATGCGACCATTTACCTGCCCACTGAGGCGAAGGACGGCGCCGCTGAATTTGCCGCGTGCCACATTCCGGGCGCGCGCTTTTTCGATATCGACGAGATCGCAGATCCCGATACGGAGCTGCCGCACATGGTGCCCGCCTCGGGCCGCTTCGCCCGACTGATGGGAGATCTTGGCGTGTCGAACTCAAGTTTCTGCGTGTTCTATGATCAGAAGGGTCTTTTTTCGGCATCGCGGGGATGGTGGATGATGGGGTTGTTCGGTCACGACCGGGCCGCTGTGCTCGATGGCGGCCTGCCGAAATGGCAGATGGAGGCCAGGACGGTCGAGGCAGGTGACCCGCCGCCGGTGGCTCCGGCGCGGTTCCGTCCTGATTTCCGGGCGTCGCGCCTTCGCGGCATCGGCGACATGCTGGAGAACGTCGACAGCGAAGAAGCTTTGGTGCTCGATGCCCGGGCAGGCGCGCGTTTCCGCGCCGAAGCGCCGGAGCCTCGCGCGGGGATGCGGTCTGGTCATATCCCCGGCAGCGCCAACCTGCCCTACAATGACCTGCTCGCCACTGACCAGACCATGCTGCCGCCTGACCGACTGCGCGCGCGGCTGGCCGAGGCCGGAATCGACGGCAGCCGCCCAGTGATCACTTCATGTGGCACCGGCGTGACGGCGACGATCCTGACCCTGGCGATGGTCCGGGCCGGGTTTGCGCCCGGCGCCGTCTATGACGGGTCCTGGACCGAATGGGGCAGCCGCCCCGACACACCACTGGAGACATAGATGCCTGACGATATCGCCGGCCATTCGAAAAAGCCGGGCTTTGCGACCAGACTGTCTCATGCCGGCCGTGCTGGCACCCATGTGCATGGCTTCGTCAACCCGCCAGTGCATCGCGGCTCGACCGTGCTTTATCCCGACATGGCGACCCGCAAGCGTATGGGAGCGGCGAGGTTCGACCAAGCCATGGTCTATGGCGTAATGGGCAGCCCCACGCATCATGCGCTGGAGGATGTCGTGGCCGAGATCGAGGGCGGCACACGCTGTCAGATCGTCTCGTCCGGTCTGGCCGCCGTGACCACGCCGCTGCTGGCCTATCTGTCCTCCGGCGATCATTGCCTGATGCCCGACAGCGTCTATGGCCCGGCGCGCAGCTTCTGCGACGAGATGCTCACGCGGCTTGGCGTCGAGACGACGTACTACGATCCCTGCGTTGGCGCTGACGCGATGGAAGCGTTGTTCCGGCCGAATACCAAAGTATTGTACGTCGAGAGTCCTGGGAGCCATACGTTCGAGGTGCAGGATGTGCCGGCACTTGCCGCCGTGGCTCATACCAGGGGCGCCAAGGTGTTGATGGACAACACCTGGGGCATCCACTTCTTCCAGCCGTTCGAGCACGGCGTGGACGTTTCCATCCAGGCGCTGACCAAATACGTTGTCGGCCATTCCGACGTATTGCTCGGCAGCATGACCACAAACTCGGTCGAGGATTGGGAAACTGTGCGCGGAACAACGTTGGCGCTCGGCCAGTACGCGAGCCCCGACGATTGCTGGCTCGCGCTGCGCGGCGCCCGCACCATGGCGGTCCGCATGGCGCGACAGATGGAATCGGCACTTACGGTCGCGCGCTGGCTGGCTGGGCGGCATGAGGTAAAGCAGGTGCTCTACCCCGCCCTGCCCGGTTCGCCCGGACACGAAATCTGGAAGCGCGACTTCACCGGCGCCTGTAGCCTGTTCGGGGTCGTGTTCCAGCCCGGCTTCTCGGCGGCGGCGGTGCATGGGATGACCGAATCACTGGAATTGTTCGGCATAGGCGCATCCTGGGGCGGCTTCGAAAGCCTCGCGTTGCCAACCAGCGTGACCCGGACCGCCGGCAGTGGCAGTTTCGACGGCGAGTTGCTCCGGCTGCATGTTGGGCTTGAAGAACCCGGCGACCTCATCGCTGACCTGGAAACCGCGTTCCCACGGCTCTACGCCAACTTCGCCGCATGAGTATGGCCGTGCTGGACGCGATCGCGTTCGACGGTGCAGGATTAGTTCCCGCCATCGCCCAGCAGCATGATACTGGCGAGGTTTTGATGCTGGCGTGGATGAACCGCGAGGCCGTCGCAGAGACGCTCGCGACCGGGCGAGCATGCTACTTCAGCCGCAGCCGCAACGGCTTGTGGCGTAAAGGTGAGAGTTCCGGACAAATCCAACGACTAATCGAACTCCGGGTCGATTGCGACAATGACACGTTGTTGCTGTTGGTGGATCAAGCGGGCGTCGCGTGTCACACGGGTCATCGTGACTGCTTCTTTCGTGCGGCTCGTGGGGCCGAGTTGGTGACGATTGCGCCGGTGCTTGTCGAGCCGAGCGTCCTTTACGGCGGATGACGAAGCGGCCGGTGCTGGTCTACCTCCTGGCCGGGGAGCAGAGCGGCGACGTGCTAGGTGGGCGATTGATGGCGGCACTTGCGAGAGCAGATCCCGCGATCACCTTCGCGGGCGTCGGCGGGCCACACATGGTCGCCGAGGGGCTGGCTCCATTATTCCCGATGCACGAGCTGGCGGTGATGGGATTGCTGGAGGTCCTGCCCCGCATCCGCCGGCTCAGCCGGTTGATGCGGGATGCGGAGGCAGACATCCGGGCCAAGCGGCCGGATATCCTGGTCACCATCGACAGCCCCGGTTTCATGCTGCGGCTGCTTCGCCGCTTGCGGAAGGTCAGCGTCCCGCGCGTGCATTATGTGGCGCCCCAGGTCTGGGCGTGGCGGGAACACAGGGTGCGCGAGTTTCCCGGCTTGTGGGACAGCCTGCTGTGCCTGCTGCCGTTCGAGGTGGCGTTCTTCGCGGGCCATGGGTTACCGGCTGAATTCGTCGGCCATCCCGTGCTCGAATCAGGTGCCGATCAAGGCGATGGCGTGCGATTTCGCCGCACGCACGGGTTGGCGGACGATGCGCCAGTCTTGGTGCTCATGCCTGGCAGCCGGCGAAGCGAAGTAGGCCGGCTGATGCCGGTCTACGGCGCGATGCTCGGGCTGTTGCGGGAGCGAATCCCCGGTCTGGTGCCAGTCCTGCCAGTCGCCTCGGCAGTAGCCGAAACCGTGATGCATCTGGCCGGATCATGGCCGATACGGCCGATTATCCTGACGGGCACATCAGTCAAGCACGACGCCTATGCGGCGGCGTCCGCTGCGTTGACCAAGTCCGGCACCTCAACGCTCGAACTGGCCCTCGCCGGAGTGCCCATGGCAGTCACCTACCGGGTCAACCCGATCACCGCCATCATCGCGCGACGGCTGATCCGGGTGCAGTACGTGGCCATGGTCAACCTGTTGTCCGGGCGCCTTGTCGTGCCCGAATTGCTCCAGCACGATTGCACACCCGAACGCCTTGCCGACGAGATCTACCGGTTGTTGACTGAGCCGGATAAGGGCGTTGCTCAACGCGAGGCGTTCCGGGCAGTAGTCGCGGGCCTGAAGCCGGCATCGGGACTTCCGTCGGAAGTAGCCGCGCAGGCAGTACTTCGGCTGCTGCGGGCCGACGAAGCGGATCAGTCCTGACGCGAGCGGCCGTTCGCCAATGCAACGATATCACCACGGCTAACGCCGAGATCGGCGAGTTCGCGGTCAGAATGCAACGACAATTCGCGGATGGCACGCGACACGTCGCGGCGGCGGCTGAGCCAGTTGGAAACCCTCGTCGGAATTGAAGCGAACGAAGAGGTAACGGTGGCGCCATGGACGGCGTCGGTTGATCGAGTAACGGATTGCATGTCGGTGGGCTCCTCATGGATGAGAAGACGCACCCCCCTAGACGACGACACAGGTAAGTATGTCCTCTGGCAATTCCAATGCTCAATTGCTGCATTGCAGCAATCACTGATTCATGTGGCTTTAGTACCGAATAAGACCCGACGCCTCCGCGGTCGCTCGCGATGTTCGCATGCTGTCAGTCACCGCGAGCGCCGCCGCCAAGGCTCGGCGTCCAGCCGCCGCGTCCACAACCAAAGGCGCTCCATCCAGGATCGCGGCGGCGAAGGCAGCATGTTCCGCCTCCAGCGCATCGTGTTCCTTCCACGTTATCTCCTCCAACCGCCCGCCGCCGGTCCCTGGAAGTGGCAGGCCTTTCTCGCGCCCGATCATCATCAGCTTGCGGGCGCCGAAATCGACCGACATGTAGCCCTCTTGGCTGAACAGCCGCATCTTGCGCTCGGTTTTGAGAGATATGCGGCTGGCGGTCACGGTCGCGACGCAGCCGTTCTCGAAGCGCACGCGGGCGTTGGCGATATCCTCGTGCTTGCTGGCTACCGGGGCGCCCACCGCGTCCACACTGGCGATCGGGCTGTCCACGAGAGCAAGCACGAGATCGAGGTCGTGGATCATGAGATCGAGGATCACGGACACGTCGGTTCCGCGCGGCTTGAACGGCGCGATACGGACGCAGTCGATGTAGAGCGGCCGGCGCATACGCTGGCTGATTGCCTGATGTTCGGCGGAGTAGCGCAGGAGATGGCCGACCTGAAGTTTCACCGCGTGTTGCTCGGCCAGCAAAGCCAGGCCATCCGCCTCCTCCAGCGTGGCGGCGATGGGTTTTTCCACAAGTACGTGCTTGCCGCACCGAAGTGCCTCGCCGGCCAGGGCGAAATGGTGCTCGGCCGGCGCCGCCACGATCACCGCATCCACCCGGTCCAGCATTTCCTGCCACTCGAGTACGGCGCAACCTGCCTCGCGCGCAACCGACCGAGCCCTCGTTGCATCCGGATCCGTGATCGCCACCAAAATCATGCGTTTCGAGGTTGCCACCTTCAACGCGTGAAAACGGCCGAAATGGCCCGCTCCGGCGATGCCGATCCGTAAGCTCGCCATGGCATGTCACTCCTGTTAAGCCACTGACACGTAACAGCCAGGCCTCAGTTCGGCCATCTCGGCAAACTACATGATCGCTACCTTGGTCCCGACAACGCACGGGTTGCGCCGGGCGGGGGTTATGGTCATTCTCCGCCGCCTCTTTCCGGGCGCTTACGAAAACGTGGTTATCCGTCCGCACGAATGGAGTTGCCCACCTCACCATGCTGTATTTCAGTCGTTTCAAGACTGCGCTGATCCTTGGCGTGTGCGTCCTGGGTGCACTTCTTTGCGTACCGAATTTGGTGGCGCAGCCTGCATCCTGGATACCGTGGCGAACAATTCACCTTGGCCTCGACCTTCGTGGCGGCAGCTATCTGCTGATGGAAGTCGATATGGCCACCGTCATCAAGGAACGCCTGGACGGCTTGGCGGACCAGGCTCGCGGCGCTCTGTCGCGCGCCAACATCGCGCGCCCGTACACCGTCGTGGCCGACCCCGCGCAGACCCGCCTCATCGCGCATGTGCCCGATGCCAGCCGGGATGCGGCGTTGGCGGCGTTGCGAACGCTCGCTTCCACCGACGTTTCGACTCCGAATGGCGTGTCGGATCTCGATGTGACGCAAATCCCCGATGGTGGAATCGCTGTCACCCTCTCGCCCGTCGCCTTACAGGCGCGTGCGACCTCGGCCGTGGCACAATCCATCGAGATCGTCCGCCGACGCATCGACGAGACTGGAGTGGTCGACCCGATCATCAACAGGCAGGGGCAGAACCGCATCGTGGTTCAGCTACCCGGCATCGAGGACCCTAACCGGATCAAGGAGTTGTTGGGCAAGACTGCCCGCATGACCTTCCGGCTCACCGATGAGACGGCCAATGTGTCCGCGCCCGTGCCGCCGCCCGGCGACGATTTCCTGCCGATGGAGAACGCGCCCGGGACCAAGATCGCTGTCCGTCGCCGTGTCGAGGTGGATGGGGCCAACCTGACTGATGCTCGTGCCGGCCAGAACGGGCAGACCGGGGAGTGGGTGGTCAATTTCACCTTCGACAGCCTGGGAACCCGGCGTTTCGCGGATATCTCGTCCCGCAATGTCGGGCACCCCTTCGCCATCGTACTGGATGACAAGGTGATCAGCGCGCCGGTCATCCGCGAGGCCATCACCGGCGGACGCGGCCAGATCAGCGGCCGTTTCGATGCCCGGAGCGCCACCGACCTTGCCTTGTTGCTGCGCGCCGGAGCACTGCCCGCGCCACTCACGGTGGTGGAGGAACGCAGCATCGGACCCGAGCTGGGCGCCGATGCGATTCGCGCCGGCGCATTGTCGTTAGCTGTCGGGTTCGTGCTGGTGATCCTGTTCATGGGCATGTTCTACGGCCTGTTCGGCTGGCTCGCCGGCATCGCCGTGGTCGTCAACCTCGTGCTCATGATGGCGGTGCTGTCCCTCATGGAGGCGACGCTGACGCTGCCCGGCATGGCTGGCATCTTGCTGACCCTCGGCATGGCGGTGGATGCAAACATCCTGATCAACGAGCGAATCCGCGAGGAGGCGCGCAACGGCCGCACGCCGCTGAACGCGATGGAGACCGGGTTTCGCCGCGCCTACTCGACCATCATCGACAGCAACGCGACCGCGTTCCTGGCCCACGTGATGCTGTTCGTGTTCGGCAGCGGCCCGGTGCGCGGCTTCGCCGTCACCATCACCGTGGGAATCGTGACCACATTGTTCACCGCGACAATGCTGGCCCGGCTGCTGATGGTACGATGGTATGTCGCCACTCGCCCGGCGCTTTTGCCGGTATAGGGAACCGTTATGTTCATCCGTCCCCTTTTTCGACTGGTTCCCGACGGGACGCGCATCCACTTCATGCGCGGTCGGTTCATGGGCCTCATCGTGTCGGCCGTTCTGTCCACGGCTTCGATCGCGTTGTTTTTCTATCCCGGGCTGAACCTCGGCATCGATTTCAAGGGCGGCATCGTGATGGAGGCCCGCACGCCCGAGCCGGCGGATTTCGCCAAGATCCGCGCCAGTCTTGCAGCGCAGTCAGTGCAAGAGCCTCGCCTGCAGCGTTTCGGCGACGCCAATGATGTGGTGATCAGCCTCGAGGCGCAGCCGTCGGACGCGGCAACGCAGGAAATGGTGACCCATGTCCGCCAGGCGCTCGAGCAGGCGCAACCCGGCACGCGCTTGCTGCGAACCGATGCGGTCGGCGCGTCCGTGTCGGCCGAATTGTTCCGCAACGGAATGCTGGCGCTTGGCATCTCGCTGCTGATGATCCTGGTGTATATCTGGTTTCGCTTCGAGTGGCAGTTCGCGGTCGGCGCGGTCGTCACCCTGTTGCTGGACGTGACGAAGGCGATCGGGTTCCTGGTCATCACGCGGTTCCAGTTCGATCTTGTGATGGTCGGAGCGATCCTGACCATCATCGGCTACTCCACCAACGACAAGGTGGTGGTCTACGATCGGATGCGTGAGAATCTTCGTAAGTACAAAACCATGAAGCTGCGCGACCTGATCGACCTGTCGATCAACGAGACACTCAACCGCACCCTGGGCACTTCGATGACGGTGTTCCTCGCGAGCCTGCCGCTCGCGCTGTTCGGGGGGGCCACGCTATCGGGCTTCGCGTGCGTGATGCTGTTCGGCATCGTGGTAGGCACATCGTCATCTATCTTCATCGCGGCGCCCATCCTGCTTTTCCTGGGTGAGAATCGCCTCCGCCGCGATGCCCAGGCGCCCGTTCCCGCTCCCAGGTCGGCCACGTCGAAGGCCGCTCCGTGATACGGCGGCGGGTATTCCTCGCAGGAGCGTCCAGCCTACTGGCAACCCCGGCGCTGATCGGGCGCGCCAGCGCCGACAACCCGGCGATCAGGCTTGTCGTCGGTGGCCCAGCGGGTTCGGCGGTCGATCAAGGCGCCCGGTCGTTCACGCCTTTCCTGGAGCGGCATCTGCCGGGCGCGCGCATCGAAGTCGTCAACGCGCCCGGCGAGGTCGGCTTGACCGCTCTTCTGGTCGTGGGCACCGCAGCACCGGATGGCAGGACGCTTGGTTGGGTATCCACGCCCGCTTTGCCGGCCCGCTTCGTAGACCATCCCGGGATGGAGCAGCTGTTGGAAGGCTTAACCCTGGTGGGCGCGGTCGAGAGGGAGCCGATCGCGGTGGTGACGCAAGTAGACGGGCCATTCGGATCGATCCAGGACCTCATCGCAAGATCGAGCGAAAACGCCTCCTCGGTTCCGCTCGGGACCCCTGCGACCGGCAGCGCACCCCATCTCGCGACACTCAAACTCCAGGCCATGTCGGGCACGTCTCTGAACATCGTCGCGTTTCCAAGCGCCGCTGCTGCCCGGCAGGCGGCACTTGCCGGCAACGTCGCCGCGGCTTTTCTGCCGCTGGGCGCCGTGGTCGAATACCTCCGCGCGGGCGAGCTCACTGGCCTCGGGATCGCGGCACATCGTCGTGTGGGTGCCTTCCCCGACCTGACGCCGTTGCACGATGCGGGCTTCCCACTTTCGTCGGTCATCCAACGTGGTATCGCCATCCCCGGAGGCTGCGCGGCGGAGACCGTCATGAAGATTGCCGTCGCCCTTCAGGCTGTCGTCGTGGACCCTGAGTTCACGGCGCAAGGCAGGGATAGCGGTTTCAAGCCTATCTGGCTGACTGGAGACGATTGGTCGGCACAGATCGTTGGCGAACGTGCCTCGCTCGCGCGGCTTTGGAGCACTGAACCCTGGTTCGCGGTCGGTTTAGGGTAGTATTCGCGTTGCAACGAGTTGATCCGGTGATTACGATAATTTCACGCGCGGAACGCCGGAACTGCCGTAGCCCAGGATAAATTATTCGATCGAGGGCTGACAAACCGTTCACTCCGGTGATCCGAAAGCGATTATCGCCATGGAAGGAGAGTCAAAGTTTGCGGTCGAGCGCGAGTTCCTCGTGCTGTATGCGACCGACACCTGGAATTCCGCGATCCATGCCGCAGCCTCGACGCTCTCCAACGTCAGGGTTGAGGATGCCGGGTCAGCGCGAGGGGCGGTGCGGCGACTGGCGGCTCGCGGAAGTTGGTACACTCACATTCTGGTAGAGCCCAGTTTTGCTGGAGATATGCTACCGGTTCTGGTTTCACTGAGTTCGGGTGAGCCGGGTTCAGGCACAGCGCTGGTGGTAGTGGGCGACCAGATGGGCTGGCCAATGAAGTCGACCCATCCAAATACGTGTTTCGTCGTGACCGCGACCGCCAACTGGCTATCCGACGCATTGGCCGCCAGCGATGACAGCAACCCGGGCACTCCCGACGCCGACCTCTCGGTCAGTGCAATGCGAGAGGCGATTTCAGACCAACGCATCACCACCCGCTACCAGCCGATCGTGCGACTGACGGATCGGGTCCCGTTGTGTCTAGAGGTGCTCGCGCGCCTCGATCATGCCGAACGCGGGACCTTGCCGCCCGATCTGTTCGTGCCCCAGATGGAGCAGGCCGGGCTAGCCTGGCCTCTGACCCAGACCGTGATCCGCCGGGCATTCGCGGAATGGGGCGATGGTAAGCTCGCGGAAATCGGGCTTTCACTGGCGGTCAACTTTCCGCTCGACGTGTTGTTGATCCCGAGCGCGCTGACCTGGCTCGAGGCGCAACGCGAAGTGGCCGGCATTCCGGCGAGCAGCATCGTGATTGAATTGACTGAGAGCCAACCAGTAACAGAGCTTGCGGGTCTGGCAGAGGCCGCCGCCCGACTGCGCGCGCTCGGGTATGGGTTGGCCATCGACGATGTCGGACCGCACACCCGCGAGTATCGTGCGCTGCTCGATTTGCCATTCACCGCCCTGAAGCTCGACAAGAACCTGGTGCGGGAGGCGCCGATGGACGACGCCATCCAGTATTTCCTGTTGGACACCCTGAAATTGGCGCGCCGCGCGGGGTTGCGGATCGTCGCCGAGGGGATCCGCGACGCAGCCACCTGGCATCGCATGGCATCGCTTGGCGTCGATCAGGCGCAGGGATATCTGGTCGGCCGTCCCTTACCAGCCGAAGCCGTGCCGCTATGGCTGTTAGACTGGCGCGAGCGGAGTCAGGTGTTGGCCGACCAGACCGTTCGATAAAGTGCCACGATCTCGGCGTGGTCCGGGACACGTGGATTGTTGGCGGGACTGCCCGAGGCGAGAGCCTGATCTGCCATCACATCCAGCTTGGCTTCCCAGGCCGCCGGGTCGATCCCGAATGCCCGCGGGCTAGGAACGCCCAGTTCGGTGTTCCAGGCGACCAGCCCGTCCGCGAGCTTGGCAGAGGCTGCCTCGTCGTCGTCCTTACCATTCGCAAAGCCGATGCGACGCGAGGCTTCCGCGTAGCGCGACAGTGCATGGCCGAGCCCGAACCTCGTCACGGCAGGCAGGAGCATGGCGTTCGAAAGGCCGTGCGGAACATGGAAATGTGCGCCAATGGGCCGCGACATGCCATGCACCAAGGCCACCGACGCATTGGTGAAGGCCATACCGGCCTGCATCGCCCCCAGCATCATCGCCTCCCGCGCGGACGCATTTTTCGGCTCGTGGAAGGCGGTGAGCAGGTTGGCTCCGATCAAGGACATTGCGGCGAGCGCCAGCGCGTCCGAGAACGGGGTAGCACGGCGTGATATGTAGGCCTCCAGCGCGTGCGTTAGGCTGTCCACGCCGGTGTCGGCGGTCGTGCGCGGCGGCACGCTGAAGGTGAGTTCATAGTCCACGATCGCGGCCAACGGCAGCGCGCCGAGGCCACTGATGAGCATCTTTTCGTCGTGGACGGTATCGGTGACGATGGTGAAGCGGGTCGCTTCGCTGCCGGTGCCGGCGGTGGTTGGGATGGCGATGACCGGAAGCCTCGCCGCATCGGCTTGATGCGGCACCTTGTAGGCGCGCATGGGCGCATCGCCGCTGGCCAGGATCGCCATCGCCTTGGCCGTGTCGATCGGGGACCCGCCACCGAACCCGATCAGGCAATCGTAGTCCCCGGCCCGCAAGACGACGGCGCCCGCCTCAATGACAGTGTCGGTCGGTTCGGGGATGGTGGCACTGAACACGGTGGCGACGATACCGGCGGCGTCCAACGGGTCCAGGCAGCGCCGGACCAGCCCGGACGAGACCATGAACGGATCGGTCACGACCAGCGGCCGGGACAGACCGAGCTTGGTCAGCAACGTTGCGATCTCGGCGACGGTGCCGCCGCCGACGATCATGAGGCGTGGCGAGACGATCTGGAAGCTCATGCGGCTGTCGCCACCTTGGCGCGCCGCTCGGCGTACAGCGCCAGTCGCGTGCGGGTGGCCTCGGTCGGCGGGTGAACGTCGTCCAGCGCGGACATCGGCGGCAACTCCTCGGCGTAGTGACAGGCGGCGGAGTGGCCGTCCACGATCATTCTGAGCACGGGATCATCGATGCGGCATCTCTCGGTGGCATAGGGGCAACGGGTATGGAAGTGGCAGCCCGGCGGCGGGTTCATCGGGCTCGGCACGTCGCCGCCCGCGACCTGCCGCGCAGTGGCGCGGTGCGGGTCGGGGCGCGGAATGGCCGCCAGCAGCGTGCGGGTGTAGGGGTGCAACGGGCGGGCGAACAGCGCGTCCTTTGACGCGATCTCCACGATGCGGCCGAGATACATGACGGCCACCCGGTCAGCCATGTGCTTCACCACCGCGAGATCGTGCGCGATGAACAGGTAGGACAAGCCGAGACGGGCTTGCAGGTCCTTCAGCAGGTTGACCACCTGGGCCTGGATCGACACGTCCAGCGCCGACACCGGCTCATCGCACACAACCAGTGCCGGCTCGACCGCCAGCGCCCGCGCGATACCGATACGCTGGCGCTG
The DNA here is from genome assembly GCA_025350425.1 of Rhodospirillales bacterium. Taxonomy (GTDB): domain Bacteria; phylum Pseudomonadota; class Alphaproteobacteria; order Acetobacterales; family Acetobacteraceae; genus JANXTF01. The sequence continues at coordinate 245 of JANXXW010000118.1, read as the reverse complement.
GCCGCCGGAGAACTCATGGGGGTATCGCTGCGCGTGATAGGACGCCAGCCCGACCAGGCTGAGCAGTTCGGCGACGCGGGCCTTGCGGGTGGCGTTGTCGCCGATCGCATGGACGATCAGCGGTTCCTCGAGGATGGCACCGACGGCCATGCGCGGGTTGAGCGAGGCGAACGGGTCCTGGAAGACGATCTGCATGTCGCGCCGCGCCCGCCGCAGGGATTCGGGGCGCAGGGCCAGGAAGTCCC
>JANXXW010000117.1 GCA_025350425.1 Rhodospirillales bacterium | reverse complement strand
GATGTGGCGAGACTGATGGGGGTTTGAAGCGGCCGCACGTCAGATCCTATGTCGCTAACCCCCTGCCTCTCACCCGAGCAACTCCATGGCGAGGCGAACGGCCTTGCGCGAGACGATGTCTTGGAGATTGATCGGCGCCATATCGACCTCCCATAGGGTTGTGGAGGGAGCGGTAGCCGCGACGCACGGCTGTGCTATTCTTGCTGTCACATCAGCCAGCGTGCCTGGAGAAGGAGAGACGAAATGGCGTTCAAGGTAAATTACGGCTTGCAACGGGCAGAGCGGGCCCGGGCGAAGGAAGCCAAGAAAGAGGAGCGCGCGCGCTCCAAGCAGGCGGCCAAAGCGGCCGGTGAGAGCGGCGAAAGCGGCGAACCCGTCGAGGGTGAAGCGGGGACCGAAACCGGCACCGGCACGGTGACGGACGGCACGCCGCCCGCCAGCGAGTGATGAACGACGCACAAAACACCGGCATGTCGGCACGGGCCGAGGATGTCGGGCTCAGCACCGAGCGCCTGGCGCGCATCGACGGCTGGATGGACCAGTGGGTGGACAGCGGTCGGCTGCCCTGCGCCCAGGTGCGGGTGATGCGGCACGGGCAGATCGTCTACGCGCGGGAATGTGGCCATGCCGACATCGCGCGCGGGGCCCGCGTGGCGGCGGACACGATGTTCCGCATCTACTCGATGACCAAGCCGCTCACCAGCACGGCCATCATGATGTTGTACGAGGAGGGCCGGTTCCAGTTGGACGACCCGATCTCGCGCTTCCTGCCGCATTTCGCCAACATGCGCGTCTACACCGGCGGCAGCCGGGGCAAGTTCGATTCCGTGCCGGCGGTGCGCGACATCACCTTCCGTGACCTGCTGACGCATACCAGCGGGCTGACCTACGGGTTCATGCAGGCGCATCCCGTGGACGGGATGTATCTCGACACCGGCGTGGACTTCCAAAGCGCCGACGCGACCTTGGGCCAGGTGGTCGAACGGCTGGCGAAGCTGCCGCTGATCGCGCAGCCCGGCGAGGCCTGGAACTACAGTGTCGCGACCGATGTGCTCGGCCATCTCGTCGAGGTGATTTCCGGCCAGAATTTCGGCGATTTCCTGCGCGAGCGGGTGATTGGCCCGCTGGGAATGACGGACACGGATTTCTATGTCCCGACGGAGAAGCTGGGCCGGTTCGCCGCCAACTACGCGCTGGGCGGAGACGGCGCACTGATGCAGGTCGATGATCCGTTGGACAGCAGGTACGGCACCAAGCGCGAGCTTTGCTCGGGCGGTGGCGGGCTGGTGTCAACCTCGGCCGACTACCTGCGGTTCTGCCGGATGATGCTGGGCCAGGGCGCGTTCGAAGGCACGCGGCTGCTCGGGCGCAAGACGGTGGAACTGATGACGGCGAACCACCTGCGCGGCGACATGGCGGCGATGGGCCAGGCCCGGTTCAGCGAATCCTCCTACGAGGGCGTCGGTTTCGGACTTGGGTTCTCGGTGACGCTCGATCCGGCGCGGGCGCAGTTGCTGGGGTCGGCGGGCGAATATGCCTGGGGCGGGGCGGCCAGCACGGCGTTCTGGATCGACCCGGTGGAGGACATGGCTGTGGTGCTCATGACCCAGCTTTCGCCGTCTTCGACCTACCCGATCCGGCGGGAGTTACGGGTACTGACGTACCAAGCGTTGGTGTAGGTTCAACACACTCCGGGCCGGCGGCCTGGAGCGTGTTGTGCAGGTTGTGAAAGCTCACGTCACGGAAAGAGGCTGTCCGACGTGGATTAGCCTCCGATCCGTGAGGTCTGCTTGGTGTCGCGCATGAAGAAGTACACCAGCAGGGAGCATAGGCACATGAAGCTGACGTACCAGTAGAAATAGCTTTCGACGCCCCAATCCTTGAGTTGCAACGCGATGTAGGGCGCGGTGCCGCCGAACAGGGAGGCGGCGATGGCGTAGGGGAGGCCGACGCCCAGCGCACGCACCTTGGTCGGGAACAGTTCGGCCTTCACCACGGCGTTGATGGAAGTGTAGCCCGACACGATCACCAGGGCCGCCATGACCAGCACGAGCGCGGTGGTGAAGTCGCGGGTCTGGGACAGCGCGGTCAGCAGCGGCACCGTGCAGAGCGTGCCCAGTATGCCGAACCACATCAGCACCGGGCGGCGGCCGACGCGGTCCGAGATGGCGCCGAACACCGGCTGGATGGCGGCATAGATGACCAGGGTTATGAGCGAGATCAGGTTGGCGTTCTCGCGGCTGAGCTTCACCGTGTTGGTCAGGTACGTCGTCATGTACGTGGTGTAGGTGTAGAACGCCGTGGTGCCGCCCATGGTGAGGCCGAGCACGATGAAGAACTCGCGCTTGTGTTGCAGCAGCATCGTCAGCGGGCTCTCGCGCGGCTCGCGGCTGGCGCGCTCGAAGTCCG